>JAOUDE010000186.1 GCA_029859455.1 Ignavibacteria bacterium
GCCGGGGGGATGGCAGAGGGAAGTGGTCGACCGTCTCACCGACCATGTGTATATCACTTTCGACGTCGACGGGCTGGACCCGTCGATCATGCCGAGCACCGGAACACCTGAACCGAACGGACTGTTCTGGGCTGAGACGGTCGAGCTTCTGAGGATGGTCGGCGAGTACCGTTCGATCGTTGGATTCGACGTCGTCGAACTCGCTCCGCGCAAAGGGTTGACGTACCCTGATCTCACCGCGGCGAAGCTGACCTATAAGATAATGAACTGTGCATTCCCGGAACTGGCCGAATAGCCGCGATGCCGAATCACACCATCCCCCTGAAGATTCTGATGACAGCAGGAGAGGTGTCCGGGGACCGGCAGGCAGCGCACCTCGCGTCCGAAATCCACGCGCAGGATTCATCAGTGCTCCTGTATGGAACCGGCGGAGAAATGATGCGCCGGGCGGGAGTCGATATCGCTGTCCAGACCTCTCAGTACGGAAGCGTGGGAGTCCAGGAGTCCCTCCGTTTCGTCAAGCCGCTCCGGAAAACCCTGAGGCTCATCCGCCATCTCGTCACCGAGCAACGGCCGGACATCGCGGTCCTCATCGACAATGAGGGCTTCAATGGTGTCCTTGCCAGGTTTCTTGCACGGGAGCAGATCCCGTTCATCTACTATTTCCCTCCGCAGGTCTGGCTCTGGGGGGAATGGCGCGCACGGAGAATCGCCCGTCAGGCGAAACTGATTATTCCCGCATTCAGCCCGGAGGCCGAAATCTATCGGCGCGAGGGCGGGCGGGTCGAGTGGTTCGGTCATCCGCTTCTGGATATCGTCCGGCTGACGGCAGACCCAGAACAGTCGTTCAGGA
The DNA here is from genome assembly GCA_029859455.1 of Ignavibacteria bacterium. Classification (GTDB taxonomy): domain Bacteria; phylum Bacteroidota; class Ignavibacteria; order UBA10030; family UBA6906; genus JAOUDE01. The sequence goes on from JAOUDE010000186.1 coordinate 854, forward strand.
TGAACGGCCTTACTCCCTCCCGACGCACCGTTGGTATCCTGCCGGGGAGCCGCTTCCAGGAAATCGAGGAGCTGTGTGACCCGATTCTCGGAGCTGTCAGGATCTTCCTGCGGAGGTATCCGGACCTGCAGGTTGTCATGCCGCTGGCCGCGCCTCACCTGAGAGGACGAGTCGAGGAGAAACTCCTTCGCTCGGGGCTGTCGCAGCGCATTCGCCTGCTGACAGAGAATGTGTATGATTGTCTGAGCAGATGCGACCTTCTTCTCCTTTCCTCCGGTACCGCCACGCTTGAGGGGGCGCTCCTCGGGGTCCCTATGGTTGCGGCCTACAGAGTCTCCCCAGTCACCTATGCGATCGGGAAGAGACTGGTCAAAAGCCGGTTTATTGCGATGCCGAACATCCTGCTCAACGAGCCGGTGATGCCGGAACTGATCCAGGATCAGGTAACCCCGGATGCACTGGCAGCGATTGGACTGAAGATCCTTTCCGACCCGGGGAGAGCTTTGCGGATGACGGAAAAGCTGAGAACAATCAGGGGGATGCTTGGATCAGAGGGAGTTCTTCATCAGGTGGCCGCTTCTGTTCTTCAGGAAGCGGCGGTTTCGCGCCTTATCAGAAGTCCCGAACCAGTCCTCTCCCCCGGAGGATAAGCCCGGATGGGATCACGCCCCACACAGTCGGGATCAGGCGGCGTGATCCGCCCACGGCCGATCGAAAAGCTTGTCGTTCACCCATTCCTGTCCCTCGCCTATCGAACCATTTCCTTCATCGTAAGAAGGCTCGGAGGCACTTCCGCCGTACGATTCAGCGAATCGGCCACCCGGTTGATGATTCGTCCATTCCGCCCTATCCGGTTCCGGGCGATGCGGCTGTTTCTTGGCCCTTCTGAGGGATCGGAGGAGGCCTGCGTGTCGCTGGACGACCGGTATATCCGGTATCAGGGGAGGATCCTGCGTGAAAATATCGCGCTTGTTTCATCTTCTGCTGACTTCCTTCGCGGAAGGATTCATCTCGAGGGAGAGGAGCACGTGAAATCCGAGCTAGCGAAGGGAACCGGGGTGGTTATCCTCTGCACGCATGTCGGCAACTGGCTTCTCGCTCCAGCGCTGCTCTCGTTGCTCGGGTACAAGGTCTCCGGCATTGCGTATGAGATTCCGATACAGTCGATCGAATCCCACATGAAGGAGATCTGGAAGCGGTTTGACATCACCGTGTACCACCCTGGAAAGTCATCCGTACGGAAAGCGAAGCAGGCGCTTGACCGGAATGAAATCCTGGTCCTTGCATACGACGCTTCCGTCCGCCCCGAATCATCAGTCTGGATGCCGTTCGATGACATCGCCATCCTTGCGGATCCGGGGCCTGCCCGCCTTGTCTCACTCCTGAAGCCACCGGTGCTCCGGTTGCACGTCCGGCCGCATGAGGATTCCTCGACAACCTTGACACTGATGCCGGAACCGGTTGGAGACGGTCCCGCAATGATGACGGCATGGCTGGGTGAGCTGCACCGAGAGATCAGGGCCAGACCGGAGCTGTGGTGGCCGTGGAGTTTTGTTCCTCTGGGTGATCGTTCAATGGTTCCCCGTGAGACCAGGTCGAAAGGCGTGGCTGTATGAACAGACCTCCAGGCCCGTCGAAGGGCGAACTGATCCGTTCCGTCCCCGGACTGCTCCGGGATCCCCTGGGAATTTTTCTCGACTGGAAGGACAGATACGGAACCGTTGTTTCAGTTCCTGTAAGGACGCCGCCCACACTCCATCTTTCCGATCCGGCTGATCTCAGACATATCCTTGTCAGTCACCCCGAACGTTACCGGAAGACTGGTGCGCTCATCATCGGGCGTCGGCTGATCGGAAAAGGACTGCTCGCAAGCGGTGAGCCTCTGCACTCGCAACAACGCCGGATTGCCCAGCCGCATTTTACCCGGCAGGCGGTCGATCAGTTTGCACGCATGATGATCACGACCACGGAAGAAATGCTCTCTCAATGGCAGACAGGAACAGTCGTCGATATCTTTCCACAGATGGCCCGGCTGACGATCGCGATCATCGGAAAGGCCTACTTCACGAACGATTTCACGGCGATTGCTGACCAGCTCTACAAAGACTTCGGGGTATGCCAGCGCTACATGCAGAAGCTTGTGTACCTCCCGGAGTCGTTCCCGACCCCGGGGAATATCCGTTACCGGAGGGCGGTCGCCCGGATCGACAGGGTTATTCGCCGTTTGATCCGCGAGCGCCAGGCGCAGGAGCGGGACAGGCCGGATGATCTGCTGACAACACTCATCGAAGCCCGTGATGATGCGGGCAACGCTCTGTCCGAGAACCAGGTCCGCGATGAGATGGTGAATATCCTCCTGGCGGGACATGAAACCACGGCGATCGCTCTGTCATGGACCTGGTACTTCCTTTCTCTTCATCCTTCCGTGGAGAGAACATTCCACCAGGAGATCTCCGGTGTTCGCCTCAGAGGCCATGAGGATCTCGGTGCACTCGGCTACACGGAAATGGTGCTGAATGAATCAATGAGAATCCGCCCACCTGTGTGGATCATTGCCCGGGTCGCCCTTGAAACCGACAGGCTCGAATCGGGACTGGTGATCCCGGAAGGGACAGAGGTGCTCATGTTGCCATATGTGGTCCATCGAAACGCGGCCTGGTTCCCAAACCCTGAATTGTTCGACCCTTCCCGGTTCGCACCGAACGACCGGAAACGGCCACCTCTTCTTTACTTCCCCTTCGGAGCCGGCCCGCGGGGCTGCATCGGGGAGGCATTTGCGCGGATGGAAGCTTTGATTATCCTCACACTGATCGGCGGCAGATTCTCCCTCAGACTCACCCCCGGGCAGAATATTGTGCCGGATCCTCTGGTGACTCTTCGTCCGAAAAGGGGAATCCTCATGACCATAGAGGAACGTCCGCCAATCGGCAACAAGCAGGGAGCAGGAAAGCCTGCCGGAGTCGGAGTCCCCGGATGAGAAGGCACGGACTCGAGTGGTGGCAGCTGTTCACCGAGATCCCGAAACGGGAGAAAGATCCGCTCGGGACCATCCGACGGTGGCACGCCCTCTATGGACCGCGGGTCCGGATCCCTGTCCGCTCGCCAGCGTCATGGTCTCTGACCGATCCTGAGGATATACGTCATGTTCTCGTGACGAACAACATGAATTACCGGAAGGTCGGTTGGTTGACACTCGGCCGCCGCTTTCTCGGCGACGGGTTGCTCACCAGCGCCGGGACACTCCACCGGCATCAGCGATCAGTTCTCCAGCCGTCGTTTCACCGAAGCGAAATCCAGAAATCCGCCGACACGATTGTTCAGGAGATCGACAGGACGATTTCATCATGGAAAGACGGGGAGACGGTCAACATCTCCCATGAGATGGCCAGGCTGACACTCGGGGCAGTAGGCCAGTCATTCTTTCAGCGCAGCTTCCGGGACGTTGCCGATGAACTGCTGGAGGCATTTCTCACGTGCCAGCGTTTCATGGCGCGATGGTCATCCTTCCTGCCGGAGAGCTTCCCGACGCCGAAGACGATCCGGTATCACCGGGCAACAGCCACGATCGACAGGATCATTGATGACCTGATGTCGGCACCACGGCCGGGGGGATTCCTCAGCGGCCTTCTCGCTGCCAGGGGAATCGATGGCAAACCGATGAGCAGGCAGCTGATTCGGGATGAGATCGTCACCATCCTCTGGGCCGGCCATGAGACAGCCTGCAATGCACTGGAGTGGGGGTGGTACCTGCTCTCGCGGCACCCGGACATTGAGTCACGGCTCCACCAGGAAGTCGACAACGTTCTTGAAGGCAGAGCGCCATCCATTGAGAGCGTACCGCATCTGAAATACACAGATATGGTCTTTGCCGAGATTCTCCGGATGTATCCGCCGGCCTGGATCCTGGCCCGTTGGGCGATCGGAGAGGACGAACTCAGTGGCGGGATGCGTCTGCCGGAGGGATCGATCCTGTTCATCAGTCCCTACGCGATCCACCACGATCCGCGCTGGTTCCCCGACCCTGACACATTCGATCCCGAGCGGTTCGATTCCGCCCGACGGACGGAGCGCCCCTCTCTCTCCTACATTCCTTTCGGTGCCGGTCAAAGGGTCTGCATCGGCGAGCATTTCGGCCGGCTTGAAGGGGTTCTGGTCCTTGCGCGGATTGCTCAACGATTCAGGCTGATGCCGATACAGGGACAGAGGGTGACTCCTGAGCCGCTCCTGACCCTGAGGATGAAACAGGATCTGACCCTGGCTGTGCAACAGAGGAGACTCCGAAAATCGATCGCGCCATATTTGCATACTACAGCTTCCTAGTCACGTTGTTCGTCGCAGCTTATGGCAGCTGGAAAAGATTGCGGTGCCTGGCCGGAGGAGACGATTGCCCCGAACTCGATGAGCGGCTCGGCAGACGTGTCCCACCGCAGATGGCGCACAGACGGGGGATCATCATCAATGCTGCATCAGTGGGTGAGGTGGCGGAGGCGGAGTCGCTGATCCGCGCGTTGCACTCACTGGCACCCGATCTGGAATTCCTTATTACCACTGGTAATCGGGATGGAAGGATACGAGCTTCCCGGGTTGCAAAGACCGGCGGGCCCCGAATCCGGACATGCTACCTTC
>JAOUDE010000187.1 GCA_029859455.1 Ignavibacteria bacterium
TGTCATTCCAACGTACATCAGCCGTCGTTCTTCCTCAATTTCCCTGTCGGTTTCAAGAGCACCATTGATCGGAAACATCCCCTCCTCCAGACCAGCAACGAAAACGACTGGAAATTCAAGCCCCTTTGCCGCATGCACCGTCATCAGCGTGACGGCATTCCGGTTGAAATCAGCCTGATCCACCTCGGAGACGAGCGCCACTTCCTCGAGGAAGTCCTCCAGCATCGCATCAGGATGATGCTGATTGAATTCAAAGAGCGCCGAAACCAGTTCCTGGATATTCTCCCTTCGTGTCAGGGAATCAGGAGTACCCTCCTCCTTCAGGAGTGCCAGAATTCCGGTCTCATCGATGATCGCCCGGGCGAGCTCACTGATTGACATGGTCCCTTTCAAGCCTCTGTATTTCAGGATCATCGAGGCAAAACCGGTGAGCTTTCGGAGGGTCTGCCCTGAAACACGCTTCTCGAGGAGGGGTGACGCCAGGGCGTACAGCATGGGAATCCCCTCACGTTCAGCGAGCGCGGCAACCTTGCCCAGAGTGACCTTCCCGATCCCCCGTGTTGGAAGATTGATGACGCGGAGGAAACTACGGTCATCCGACGGATTCGCAACCAGGCTCAGATACCCCAGCACATCCTTGATCTCCTTCCGCCGGTAGAACGCAACACTGCCGACGATGATGTAGGGAATGCCGCTCCGCCTCATCGAGTCCTCAATCATCCGCGACTGTGCGTTTGTCCGGTATAACACGGCAAAGTCGCGGAGATCCCTTTTTCTTTCGCGGGACTCTTCTTCGATGACCTGAACAATCCTGTACGCTTCCTCTCGTTCGTCGGAACATCGTACGAGGTGAACCGGATCGCCGACTTCGTTTTCCGTCCAGAGTTTCTTGGGAATCTGGTCAGGGTTTCTGCTGATGAGAGAGTTCGCAGCACCGAGAATCGTGCCGGTCGACCGGTAGTTCTGCTCAAGCCGGAATACCCGGCATGGGGAATAATCCTTTTCGAACTCCAGGATATTCCGGATGTCGGCTCCGCGGAAAGAGTAAATGCTCTGAGCGTCATCACCAACGACACAGATGTTCCTGTGGCCGGCGGCGAGGAGACGGAGGAGCGAGTATTGGACCCGGTTCGTATCCTGGTACTCGTCGACCAGCAGATGACGGAAGCGGTACTGGTATTTCTCAAGCTCGGCCGGGTGTCTCCGGAACAACTCCAATGGCTGGAGAAGCAGGTCGTCGAAATCGAGTGCGTTCTGTTTCTTCAAGGCGCGGTCATAGGCACGATAAACGATGGCGGCCTTCTCTCCGATGATGTCATCAGCACCCGCATGAAACTCCGAGGGACGTTTCATCTGGTTCTTCACTCTGCTGATCCTTGCCTGAATCGCCCTGGGGTGGTACTCCTGCATCGGGATGCCGTTGTCACCCATGATCCCTTTGATTACAGAAAGACTGTCATCGGTATCGTAGATGGAAAAATTCCGCTCATAGCCAAGGTGATGGCACTCTTTCCTGAGGATCCTTGCAAACACGGAATGGAAAGTCCCTGCCCAGATGTGGCGTGCGGCGTCACCGAGAAGTTCGCCGATCCGCGCCCGCATTTCTCCTGCAGCTTTATTCGTAAAGGTGAGAGCAAGAATCGATCCGGGCTGGATGCCGGAATGAATAAGGTGAGCGATACGGAAGGTGAGCACCCTGGTCTTCCCGCTCCCCGCCCCGGCGACGATCATGACAGGACCTTCGATCGAGGTCGCGGCTTCACGCTGTTGGGGGTTCAGTGAATCCAGGATCGAACCGGGCGGGTGCTCTGACATCGGTCGTATGTTCATCAGGGTTGGTTCGAGTATAAAAAAAATGGAGTGACAACGCAAGAACTCCGATGTCAACTCCACACCGCGATCGACTGACACGGATCTCAGATCATCAACGCCCCTTCAAGCTTCAGAAGGAACTCCTTGGTCTTGATGCCGCTGGTGTATCCAACCAGCGACCCGTTGGCTCCGATGACACGATGGCACGGAACCACGATCGGGAGCGGATTCGTGGCGTTCGCCCGCCCGATTGCCTGATAGCCTTTCTTGGTTCCAACCCGTTTCGCAAGCTGTTTGTAACTGATGGTTGTCCCGTAAGGGATCTTCACAAGCTCTTTCCAGACTCTGGATTGAAACGGAGTACCATGGATGTCGATCGGACACGTAAATTTCGCCAGCTTTCCGTTGAAATAGCGCCCAAGCTGTTCGATAATCTCTTTGTTGCGCGATTTGTTGTCCATCACTTCGTTGTCTTCGAAGTTCTCGTTCAGCCATTTCAGGAAATCCCGTTTGGTCTGGCGGGGAACGCTGATCTTACATACACCGGTCTCTGTCGAGGCAACGTAAATGAGACCGATCTTCGAATCGAACGATGTGCAATAGACCATCTGGTGGCGGATTCTGTGCAAGCTGCGAGAAGGAAACTACGGGATGGGTAGAAGGGTGACCCGTGCGGACAGTATACTGATTCAATTCATCAAACGCAACAGACTAACTTGCCTGAAATCATATCACGGGCTCTCTTGCCTAGAAGAACGCTTGCACCTCTGCGTTCGCCGTATGAACCGTTCGCGCTCCCTCCTCAGAGCGCCCGCTATAACTCAGCGCCGCCTGGATAAACCTGGTTATGCGGTAATCGAAGCCGATATTCCACAACCAGGTCCTTCCGGCAGCCCTTCCGTCAGTCAGTTCAAACGGCACGGTACCTGAAGAACCTGTCAGCTTCACTTCCTCCCTGGTCAGCTGTCCTCTCGCCTGGCCTACTCCCTCAAACGAGTAAATCAAACGAACGCTCTCTCCGTTGATGGTGGCTGACGAAGGCGCAGCGGGGTTCTGGTCCTCAGCCGTTCCAAGCTCGATCTGCAGCCCCAGCTCGATTCGTTGCTCCGGCCGGTAGGCAAGATCGAACAGGAATGCATCGGAGAGTATATCATGGTCCGGACGGACAGCCGACGTGGACCCCGCATCGTCACGCTTCCTGATGAAATCGAACTGTTGAGAAAACTCCTCAACCGGTTGCGTCCGGATCCGGATCGACTGTTCTCTGACATATCGACGCTCGGGACCATCGCTGAACCGGATCAACGATTTTCTCTCCTGATATCTGAAACGTGTTGAAAAACCTGGGGATCGCTCAAACAGATTCAAGTCTTGAGTGAAGAGCTGGCTTCCTGCCAAAGTGGTTGAATCATTCCGGAAATAGCTGAACCGAAGGAGGTAGATGTTCGCGAGATCCGGCTCGGTACTCTTTTCATCGATCCGGATATACGTCTCAGTGGAGATCGCCGAAAGCGCACCTGCGAACCACCCGTTACTCCCCTGAAAGAGTATTTCCGGCCTGAGCCCGAGACGGAAGCTGGTCTTGAGATCGATAATCGGCACGAATTCCCGGGTAGGGACAGTAATAACGACGAAGTCGCCGTCATACCTCGTCAGCTCAAACTCCGACTCGTCTGCAATTCCATTATTATTGAGATCCCCAAGATACCGGTAATTCCCGGATCCGGGTGTCACGCGGACAAAGACCCGTTGGAGGGTCGACGACTGCTGGGTCGCTACTTCATAGAACGTGGTTGCATCGAGCCACCGATCAGGTGTCGTATAACGGCTCTGGTTCCGCAGGAGCACCGTTCTGATATCCTGGTTTCCCATTGACTCGAACAGGGGTGTGACATCTCTGTTTCTGAGTGTGACATCCAGGGTTGTGCTGAACTCTCGTACTCCCCTGACCGCCAGCTGATATGTCTGAGTGAACGTGTCGAACGCCCTTGCGACCCGTCGGCTGGAGGGGTCGAACAGATCGTCGGCCCGCCATTCATACTCACCGCGAAGATCGAGCGGTCCCAGCCGGATGAAACGGATTCCCGGAGCGATCAAGTCGAATCGAAAACTCCCCTGTGCAAGACTGTCGTCCGTCGTCCTCTGCACGGTCCTCTTCTCCTGCTCATATCTGAGCATCGGCACGATGCCGCCCATTCTGTACTCGGCCGTCCCATTCTGACGGAGCCACCGGCTGGCGCGCTCAGATTCCGTATCACGTGAATCCACATCTTCAAGAAGATAGCGGATGATGGGAAAGGCAGAGTCCGCGATTGAGGCGGTCAGTTCCCTTCGCTCCGAACTGGTAACATCTCCCCGTTCGAGGGAACCGATCTTGCCGCCGATCGATATCGATGGGACCGGCATGTAAAGGAGTCCCGCCTCTCTACTGGTTTCATCCAGCGTGCGGAGGGTATCGATCCCCCATTTGCGCGTGAATTCGATCACGTTGATCCGGTCGATCGGGACAAAAGTATCCTCAATGAACCTCCCTTTTACCTCCAATTCCGCGGAGCCGATCCGCTTACCGAACACCCTGATATCTTTCGGTGCAAAGAGAGCGGCAACGTCAAACGCGTGTCCGTTGTCATCCTCGTAGTCAAGCGTTGAGAACGTATTCGCATCGAATCTGCTGTGAGCCAGTTCCCCGGTGATTCTCACGTCTGAAGATGGTCGCAGTGTGAGATTGTAGTCGATCAGGGTGTGTGCCTGGGGCAGCGGGAGAAATCTGATCGGCAGGTAACTTCCCATTCCCTTTCCCACCCATCTGAATACACCGGGCTGTGATTCTGTGTAGTCACCCTGAGAGGAGCCGACAAACGAGAATGTCACTACATATCTTGCATCCGACCCCGGTTGATATCGATAGAACGTGGTCGCCTCTCCAGCCACGAGTGAATCAATCCTGACGTAGAATCCGTTTGAGTCTACCAGAGCGACACCGCTGACCACCGCTTTGTTCCTGTCATCTCCCGCATCGGCAAGGATCTGCCGGGCGCTGTCACTGAGGACGACATCGATCGGGTCATCCTGATCATCCGCTTCCCGATAAGCTGAAACACCGAAGCTGATCTGTTCTCCGAAAAACGACCCCCGCCCCTCCCCGGCAAGAAAGGTGCGGCCGTATTGACGATCGGTGTACTCGAAATCGATCACAATCCGCGATGCGGCCGTTATCAACCGTCCGGACGCGAAGGTTATTTCGCTCAGGGAATAGTCGATCGTGTAGTCATTGATCTCCCCCCTGACCATCTGCACCCCATTCACAAAGACCCGCTCGGTCCCTGCGATGACAATGATGTTCTTTTCCCCGTTCCGCCCTGTCAGAACGTACGGACCCTGCACACCTTCGATGCCATTGAATTGCACCGAATGAAACTTCCCCCGGGGCACGGCACCGGAGACAGTCACCTTGCCCGCCATATCGGTCGGCGAGCCAAGAGATCCTGATGCCCTGGCGCCCTGCAGCTTCCGGTTCAGTCTGGCAAATTGTGTCCCTTCAAACTCTATATTGAAATCTCCCAGGACAACATCAAAATTGGTCCCTTTGAGCTGGACAAACACTTTGTCAAACTCCTGAAGTGTCTGGGTGGTCCCTTCCGGCTG
>JAOUDE010000008.1 GCA_029859455.1 Ignavibacteria bacterium
GAGCAAAGCGATGTATGATCGTGTGCAAAAGGTGGTTGAACAAAAAGCAGCTGCACCGCAGGATCTGGATGATGCAGCCGCATCTTTGAAGGTCGCCGAGGCAAACCTGGACCTGGCACAGGCACGGTTCGCAAAGACACGCATCAAAGCTCCCTTCAGCGGAATCGTGGGAACCAGGAAAGTCAGCCGGGGAACATTCCTCAGAGTCGGGCAGCCGGTAACGGAACTGGCAAATATCGATGCGATCCGCGTCCTGTTTTCCTCTCCGGAGCGTTTTCTCGGCCGTCTCCTTCCCGGTGCCCCTGTATCAGTTTCGACCACCGCCTACCGGGGTGTTGAGCTGAAGGGAACGATCATTGCCGTCGAACCGATCCTCGATGCCGCCACGCGATCCGCCCGGGTTATCGCCCGGGTGAACAACCCCGGAAAGAATTTTCGTCCGGGGATGTCCGCCAACATCTCCGCCGTCCTCGGCCGACGGACTGACGCGGTGACGATTCCGAATGAAGCGGTGTTTTCGGGCGGCGGGGAGTCGTTCGTGTTTCGCGTGAATCCGGACAGCACGGTCGTGCGCACATCGCTCGTGCTCGGGACGCGAATGTCAGAAATGGTTGAAGTCCTGGACGGCATCCAGCCGGGCGACCTGGTCGTTCGGGCCGGCCACCAGAAACTGTTTGACGGGGCGAAGGTCCTCCCGATCAGCAGTCAGCCGGATTCTGTTTCAACGGCCGAGTGAAGGAGGAGCAGAGATGAAACTCAGTCACCTGTCGATCCGGCGCCCGGTCTTTGCGAGCGTCATGAGTCTGACCATCATGGTATTCGGGATCATCGCATTCACGCGACTCCCGATCCGTGAATACCCCGATATCGATCCGCCGATCATCTCTGTGATCTCGCTCTACCGGGGCGCCAGCGCCAGCGTGGTGGAGACCGAAATCACCAATGTTCTCGAGGAACAGTTCGCGACACTCGAGGGGGTCAAGACAATTTCCTCCTCCAGCCGGGAGCAGGGATCAGTGATCACGATCGAATTCGAGCTGGACCGGGATGTCGACGAAGCGGCCAACGATGTTCGCGACCGCGTCTCGCGCGTGCGGGGTTCACTGCCCCGGGAGGTCGATGACCCGATCGTGTCGAAGGTCGACGCCAATGCCCAGCCGATCGTCTGGCTTGCCCTGTACAGTACCCAGCACAACGGACTCGAACTGACCGACATCGCCGAGCGGATACTCAAGGAACGGATCCAGAGGCTCCCAGGTGTGGGCTCGGTGATCATCGGGGGTGAACGCCGTTATGCTATGCGGGTCTGGCTCGACCCGCTCCGAATGGCTGCTCACCAGCTCACGACAGGTGACGTCGAAAATGCGATCCGCCGCGAGAATGCCGAGATCCCGGCCGGCCGGGTGGAGGGACGAGAGCGGGAGTTCGCCGTGCGGACGAGGGGGGAACTTGTCACACCCGAAGAGTTCGGCGCCATCATTGTCTCGGGGAGCGATGGAAGAATCGTTCGCCTGAGAGATGTTGCCGAAGTCACGGTAGGTGCTGAGGATGAGCGGACCGTGGCACGGTATAACGGGGAATCCGCCATCGGCCTCGGAATCGTCAAGCAGTCACGGGCGAGCACGGTCGATGTCGCAGCCGAGGTCCGGGCCTCCCTTGATGAGCTGACCAAACTCCTCCCGGGCGGGATGAGCCTCAGCGTTGCCTACGACTCTTCTACATTCATCGTGGAATCGATCAACGAGGTAGTCGAGACGCTTGTGATCGCGATGTGCCTCGTGGTCCTGGTCGTCCTTACGTTCCTGAAGAGCTTCCGGGCAACCATGATCCCCACTCTCGCGATTCCCATTTCGATCATGGGCGCCCTGGCCGCAGCCTTCTTTGCAGGATTCACGATCAACATCCTCACACTGCTCGCCCTGGTGCTCGCGATCGGCCTTGTCGTCGATGATGCGATCGTCGTACTCGAGAATATCTACCGGCATATGGAGATGGGGAAATCCCGCGTCCAGGCAGCGATGGATGGCAGCCGGGAGATCGGGTTCGCTGTCATCGCCACAACGGTCGCGCTCGTGGCGGTCTTCGTTCCGCTGGCGTTCCTGACAGGATCAGTCGGCAGGCTGTTCAATGAGTTCGGAGTTTCGCTTGGCGTCGCGGTACTCGTCTCCGGCTTTGTCGCACTTACGCTGACGCCGATGCTCAGCTCGAAAATATTGAAACCCCTGCACGGTACGAGTACCAGCTGGGCATCCCGATCCTTCGACCGGTTCTTCGAATCACTGAACGATCGTTACTCACGGACCCTCGAGTTCGCGCTCAGACACCGGTGGCTGATGGTGCTCGGCGCCCTGGCTACCGTCCTTATCAGCGGCCTGCTGCTCCGATTCATCCAGTCCGAACTGGTTCCGGTGGAGGACCGCGGGATCGGCTTCGGCATTGTGATCGCCCCGGAAGGAGCCACCCTGGAGTATACCGACCGGTATATGAGAGAGATTGAGGCGCGACTGATGGCCCTGCCGGAACGGCGCGGGTTGTTTACCGCCGTCGGCCTCGGGTTCGGCGGTCCCGGAAGCGTTACGAACGGTATCCTCTTCCTTGCTCTGAAGCCCAGGGGGGAACGTGACCGCTCACAACAACAGATTGTACAGGAGCTCTTTCCGGTGCTGATGGCGATTCCTGGAGTCCTCGCCTTCGTCGTGAACCCCCCGAGTATCGGAGGACGTTTCAACTCCAGCCCCATCGAGTATGTCCTTCAGGCCGAAAGTTATGAGGAGCTGAATAATGGACTCGGCATCATGATGGCGGAGGCATCCCAGCTTGGGTATCTGATCAATCTGGACAGTGACCTCCGACTCAACAAGCCGCAGCTCGATATCACCATAGACCGTGAACGTGCGGCCGGTCTCGGCGCATCGGTCACAGAGATCGGGACGACACTCGAAACCTTCCTCGGCGGAAGGGTCGTCACCAATTTCAAGCGCGGAACGAAGCAGTACGATGTTATTCTCCAGACGAAGTCGCATTCGCGCTCGACTCCTGACGCTATTCAGGAGATCTATATCCGCGGATCGGGCGGACTGGTCCAGCTCGCCAATGTGATTCGCGTCGCAGAGACAGTAGCGCCGAAAGAATTGAACCACTACAACCGGGTCCGGTCCGCCACCATATCGGCCAGCCTGCTCCCGGGAGTCAGCCTTGGCCAGGCACTGGACGATCTCGACCGGATCGCGGCGACGAAACTGCCGGCCGGGATGAAACGGGAATATGCAGGGCAGTCACTCGAGTTCAAGTCCTCCAGTTCGACGCTCTACCTGATGTTCCTGCTTGCAATCGTGTTCATCTACCTGGTCCTCGCCGCCCAGTTCGAGAGTTTTGTCCACCCCTTTACCATTCTTCTGTCAGTCCCTCTCGCTGTGTTCGGAGCGCTTGTCACGCTCTTTCTCTTCGGTGAGACTCTGAACATCTATTCCCAGATCGGGCTGATTATGCTCATCGGCCTGGTCACCAAGAACTCAATTCTGATCGTTGAGTTTTCGAATCAGCTGCGTGAGCAGGGAGAGGAGATCGGGAAAGCGGTCATCAGCGCATCGGTCATCCGCCTGCGGCCAATCCTGATGACCTCCCTTGCCACAATTTTCGGCGTGCTGCCGATCGCCCTCGGACTCGGCGCGGGAGCAGAGTCAAGGAGACCTCTCGGCCTCGCGGTCGTCGGTGGAATGTTGTTCTCGACGTTCTTGACCCTGATCCTCGTGCCGGTTGTCTACACACTGCTGGCCCGGTTTACGAAGGCGGCGGCGGTGGATGCACCCGCCGGCCAACCGACCGACGACCTTCCCGACGATCCTAGCACGCTGATCGCGGCGGACCAGCGGGCCCGATAGAATCGGGGCAGCAGATGAAAGCCGGAGCCATGTCACATGGGTGAGTACAACATGACGGAGCCTGCGAACGGGACCCCTGTTGCGGGAATGTGCCATGCCCGCGGAATCAATACCGGCCTTCCTCCGCAGTGGCTGATGTATGTTACTGTCTCCGACATTGACGAGAGCGCCCGGCGTTGTACCACGCTCGGTGGACGGCTCATCACACCGGTGACACAAATGGGATTGACGGGACGATACTGCGTGATACAGGATCCCTCAGCCGCGGTTGCTGCTCTGGTTCAGCCGGCACCATCTTCCGTCGAAGAGGAATCACCTGTTCAGTGAAAGCATTTGACGCTCATGAAACCGAACGCCTGAAGGAGGTCGACGGTATGCCCCTCGCCCCTTTCGGAAGAAGGGCGGCCGCATTTCTGATTGACCTCGGCTTCACGGCGGCGCTCTTTGCCCTCGTTGCCACCCTCCTCGCTCCCCTTTTGATCCGATACGGATACATCAACGAAAGTGATGAGATCGTGTTCGCGCTGAATCTTAACTGGTATAGTCTGGCCTGGACGGTCTTCTATTTCGGGATGACCACATATCTTGGAAGGGGGCGGACACCGGGAAAAGCGATCCTGGGAATCCGGGTCGTTTCACTCGTTCATCGGAGAATCTCGCTGTGGCATTCCGTCGAGCGGGCGCTTGGATATGCCGCTTCCCTGCTCGAATTCGGGTTCGGGTTCGTGCAATTCTTCATTCATCCGAACCGAAGAACGGTTCACGACCGCATTGCCGAAACGATCGTCGTCATTGAGCCCCGGAAGCAACATCGCCAGCCAATCCCTGCGCCCGATCGAAAGGACTGACATGCAGTACACACCGCTCCGATTCCGGGAAAAGCTTGCAATGATCCGTGAGCCATGGTCACCGAAGATCATCGCGAACCTCAATGATTATCACTGTAAACTGGCGAAACTGAAGGGAGAGTTTGTCTGGCACAAGCATGACGAGACCGATGAAGCGTTTATCGTTCTCGAAGGATCGATGAAGATCGATTTCCGTGATGGATCGGTTGCACTCATGGCCGGTGAGATGTATGTTGTTCCCAGGGGAGTTCTCCATAAACCCTGTTCCGAATCAGGGTGTTCCGTCCTTCTCATCGAGCCGGCAGGAACTCTGAATACCGGGGACGCAGGGGGAGAACGCCTCGTTGAGAACCCCGAATGGATATAACGAGGAGAATACAATGGCAGACATCGGCGATATTCGCTGGAAGAAGCTCACCGTTGTAGGATCGGACGTTGAGGCGACAATGATTCTTGATACACTGACGGCGGAAGGGATCCCTGCCCTGAAGCAGTCCTCCACCGCTGGCGTCTTCGGCTACGGCTTCAGCGCGGAGACTCCCGAGGGCTTCACTCTGCTCGTACCGTCGGACAGGTTTGACGAAGCGATGGCTGCCCTCGAATCACGGCCGGGCCTGTAGGATGCACATTCAGTTCCACGGTGCGGCGCGGACCGTCACGGGATCGATGCACCTGCTCCAGGTGGGGGACCAGAACATTCTGCTCGACTGCGGTATCTATCATGGACGCCGCGAAGAGGCGCGCAAAAGAAACAGAGAGCTTCCCTTTGAGGCGTCACAGATCGACGCCGTCGTCCTCTCGCACGCCCATATTGACCACAGCGGGAACCTGCCAGGACTCGTGCGACAGGGATTCAGCGGACCGATCTTCGCAACACACGCGACAAAGAGCCTCTGCCATGTGATGCTGATGGACAGCGCTTATATCCAGCAGCGCGATGCGGAGTACTTGAACAAACGGAAGAAACGGAAGGGGCTTCCCCTTATCGAGCCATTGTACACCGAGGAGGATGTCCGGAGTACCTCGTCACTCATGACCGGGGTCGACTATGGCAGAACAATCGACATTGTTGCGGGGATCGAGGCCCGTTTTGTCGATGCCGGACACATCCTCGGCTCCGCTTCGGTCCTTCTCACCCTGCGCGAGGGCGGAGAAACCATACGCCTCGCGTTCACGGGTGATCTCGGCCGGCCGAACCTGCCGATCCTTCGTGATCCGGTTTTCGTCGGCGGTGACGAGGGCGCCGATTATGTCATCTCGGAAAGCACGTACGGCGGACGATTCCATGCACCGGTTGAACGGATGCGGGACCAGCTGCTCGACCCGATCCGCCGCACCTGCGAACGGAAAGGCAAGATCATTATTCCGGCCTTCAGTGTCGGACGAACTCAGGAGATCGTCTATGTCCTTCACAAACTGAGCACCGAGGGGCTGATCGGTCATCTCCCTGTGTTTGTGGACAGCCCGCTCTCGGTCAATGTGACGGATGTGTTTCGCAAACATCCGGAATGTTACGACGAACAGGCACGGGCGATCCTGAATGCTCCTGAGAACAACGATCCCTTCGGTTTCGAGACCCTGACCTATATCAGGAACGTCGAGGAATCCAAGGCGCTGAACGAACGGGAGGGTCCGTTCGTGGTCATCTCCGCTTCCGGCATGTGCGAGGCCGGAAGGGTCGTCCACCATCTTTCCAATTCCGTCGAGGATCCTGCCAACATGA
Source organism: Ignavibacteria bacterium (assembly GCA_029859455.1). Classification (GTDB taxonomy): domain Bacteria; phylum Bacteroidota; class Ignavibacteria; order UBA10030; family UBA6906; genus JAOUDE01. The sequence goes on from JAOUDE010000008.1 coordinate 6,453, forward strand.
TCATTATCCCGGGCTACCAGGCGGAACACACGCTGGGGAAAAAACTGGTTGTCGGCGAGGAGGTGGTCAACATCCTCGGTGAGCCGCGGTCAGTAATGGCGGAGATTACCGTACTCAATTCCTTCAGCGGACATGCCGACCGCAACGAACTCCTCGCGTATCTGGGAAAATTCGATCGCAGGCAGGTCAGGAACACCTTCCTGGTTCACGGTGATGAGGATCAGTGCGGCAAGCTGGCAGACGGACTTCACGAGCAGGGGTTTTCCCGGACACTCATACCAGCACGGGGAGAGAAGGTCCCATTGAACTGATTCGGCAATCCGGCAGGAAGAGCATCCTCTTCCTTTTTTTATTCTTCTGGTTAACAGCTGCCGCTGCCCAGGAGACTGACCTGCTGACTCTTGCTGCTCCGGCCCCTATGGCCACAGCTTCCCGTGGGGTCTTCGGAGGTGTTCTATTCGAGCGCAATCTTAACACGTTCAACTGGATCGGCACGGTTGCGATCGATACATCCTTCGAGTCATTTTCACTCTCTCTGAGTGACCAGTACATTTCGAACATCATACTGATTGACCCAACGGCAACATCCACGGAACAGCGTCTCCAGAGCAACAAGAACAGCTTTTCGCTTCTCCCCGGCTGGAATATCTCCGAAAGCGTCCGACTCCAGACCAGATGGTCCTCGCTGCTCTACTCCGATGCAAAGGATATCGGTCTGAGTTCTGCATCCTTCAACACACTGTACGGTGGTGCCCGGTACGACGTATCTCCGGGGCTGGTGCTTGTCCCGATGGGGGGATACCGGTGGGATGATCAGGGTGGGTTCAGAGACCAGGGACCTGGATATGATTTCAGGGCGTATACACGACCGTATGTGGTCCTCGGAGAGTATCAGCTCTCCGGTGATCTTCGTTTCAATCGTGAGGATGTCGATCCGCGACTTCTTGAGAACCACCTCGCAAGGGTCGGGTTGCAGAAGACGTTCTTCGGGTCGACCCGCGACAGTCTGGAGATCCAGTTTACGCGCACCCGGAGGGAGTTCTACAGTCTCTCCGGTACCTCCGTCCCTGCTGTTCTTGACACAAACATCGACAGCCGGGTGGATGACATCCTTGCCTTCGCGAATCTGCTTGACTACGAGATCTCTTCCGGGCTGCTGAGCTCCTTCTTTATTGGTGTCAGCAACCGGACTCTGGACAAGGATATCCGGTACATAGGGACGGGGGCACCGGAGACTCCTCAGTTTGGCACGCAGATCGGAGAGTTCCTTCTCAATGCCTTCGTACAGGCAGCGTATTACTCCTCCGATCAGCGCTCGTTCTTCATCTCCCGCTTCCAGTATAATGAGCGCAACGAAACCCATGCGGCAAAACCGCTGCCGGGAGTTTCCGATGCGCTCTTCCGGCAGGCAAACGACACGGAAATGACGAAAGATAATCTGACGAGGCGAACGATCTTGACAGGCGATATGCAGTTCCCGCTCTCGGGCTCCGACCTGTTCCGGTTCTCAGGATCAGCCAGTATTCTCCGTTATGATACGCCCCATGAACAGAATGTTGAAGATCGCGACGAGCAGCTCTTTTCTCTCGGCCTGACAACGCTGCATACCATCAGCCAGTACGTCGATCTCGAGTTGTCTCTCCGAGGCAGCATGAATCACGTCGTCTACCTGGCATCCGCGCGGAGTGCCAACAACAATACCAACCGGATCCTCCGTTTCGCGCCCCGTATTGAATACCGGCCGACAAGGGGGTTTGTGACGAGCAATTCCTTCGAGGTCCTGGCGAACTATACCGTTTACGATTTTGAGGAGCAGGCATCGTTTATAAGAAGCTTCTCCTACAGGCAATTCGGCTGGATTGACTCCACAATAGTTCCGCTCACCCAAACCATAAGCCTTGACTTTTTTGTCTATTTGAGGTTATATGAACGAGGTCAGCTTCGCTGGGATGATTTTACGGAACGCAACGAGAGCGCATTCGTGGATGAAACCTATGCCGTTCAGTTTCGTTACGTGCCGATCCCCTCTCTCACCTTTGCCGTGGGTATCCGCTATTTCTCGCAGACCCGTTACTCCTTTGACGACGGCGAGCGGATGTTTGAGAGCCGCTTGAAGAGTCTTGGCCCTACTTGCCTGATTCACTGGCGGGCGAATCCGTACAGTGTGATCGGTTTTTCCGGTTGGTTTGAGGAGAGAAGGCAGACAGGCGGCGCTTCGCGGTCGCTCCCGAACATGACGCTCAACATTCAGTTTTCTCTTTGAAAGGATTCGGTTGAAATCCACATCACGGACATTCCGCCTGACCCTGCGCAGCAACCCGAAGCAGATCCGGAGGGTTGAAGGACTGCTGAAACGTGTGTCGGAAGTTATTCCGTTGAATGAAATCCAGATGCACAAACTGATGGTTGCCGTCACCGAGGCGGCAAACAACGCCATTATTCATGGGAACAGGATGGATCCGGAAAAGGTCGCCAAGGTAACATGCGAGGTCGCACCCCCCTGGATCACCTTCGTCATCACGGACCAGGGTGGCGGGTTCAATCCGGAGACAGTGAGCAGTCCTTTGGAAGAAGAGAACCTTCTGAAAGCGAGCGGCCGGGGGATCTTCCTCATGAAGACCCTGATGGACAAGGTCGATTACCAGGTTGGCCCTACCGGCTCCAGAGTTGAACTGCGCCTCAACGTGGACAACGAGTGACCGCCGCCCGGTCAGACACTCAGTTTTGCAATAGCGCCCTTCACTTCGTCCGCTGATTTCTTCAGTGCCGCGGCCTCTTCGCTGCTCAGCTTGATCTCTACGATCTCCTCGATGCCGTTTCTGCCCAGCTTCACCGGAACGCCGACATAGGTTCCGCTGATCCCGTATTCTCCTTCGAGATACGCCGCACAGGGTAGGATCCGTTTCTTGTCTCTGATGATCGCCTCGGCCATCAGGACCGCGGATGCCGAGGGTGCATAGTACGCGCTCCCTGTCTTCAGGTGGTTCACGATCTCGATACCACCGTCCCGGGTCCGCTGTACGAGACGGTCGACTGTGGCTTTGTCCATCAGCTCAGGGATCGGAATCCCGGCGACCGTTGAGTAGCGTGGAAGCGGCACCATCGAATCTCCATGCCCGCCGAGGACAAAGGCGTGGACGTCCTCCACGGAAACATTCAGCTCCGCCGCTATGAACGAACGGAACCGTGCCGCATCCAGCACTCCCGCCATCCCGACCACCCGCTGCTTCTTCAGCCCGCTGCTTTTCCAGGCGACGTAGGTCATGACATCGAGCGGATTCGAAACGATAATCAGAGTCGCGTTCGGCGATTTCGCGATCGCCGCTTCGGTGCACCCTCTGACAATCTTGCTGTTGGTATTCATCAGATCGTCACGGCTCATTCCCGGCTTCCTGGCAATTCCTGCCGTAATGATCACAAGATCGGAGTCAGCCGTTTCATCATAGCCGTTGGTACCGATGATCCGTGTGTCAGTTTTTTCGACCGGCGCCGCTTCGAGGATATCCAATCCTTTTCCCTGTGGAACACCTTCAACGATATCGACAAGGACAACCTCGTTTGCAAGCTGTTTGTCCACGAGCCGTTGGGCCGTGGTGGCACCGACGTTCCCTGCCCCAATGACGGTAATTTTCATGATCCTGCTCCAGTGAGTAAACGATACATGTTGGGATATGAACGAAAAAAACGGCCTGCCTCAGACGACGAAGCAGGCCTTGAAACGCTGTGTTGAAGAACGTCGCCGAGCTTATCCCCGGGGAAGGACACTCACGACATTGCGGGATTTGCCCAGCTTCTTGAAGTGAACGACACCGTCTGCCGTTGCGAACAGTGTGTCGTCACCGCCGAGGCCGACGTTGGTTCCGGGACGGAATTTCGTACCGCGCTGGCGCACGAGAATGCTTCCTGCAGTCACATTCTGACCTCCGAACCTCTTGACGCCCAAACGCTGTGCGTTGCTGTCGCGTCCGTTTCTGGAACTTCCTACACCTTTCTTGTGGGCCATGGAATCACCTACTTCTTCAGGATATTCGTAATTTCAATTTCCGTGTACTGCTGACGGTGGCCGCGGCGGACCTTGTATCCCTTCCGACGCTTCTTCTTGAACACGATCACCTTCTCAGCCTTGCGGTCGGCGACAACCTTCGCCTCAACGCTCGCCCCCTTGACAACCGGAGTACCCACGGTGACGGAATCCTTGTCATGAAGAAGCAGAACCCTGTCGAACGTCACTTTCGACCCCGGTTTTGCCTTCAGGAGAGGGACATTGACACGATCTTTGGAGGTCAGTCTGACCTGTTTTCCTGCGATTTCTACGACAGCATGCATGTTTCTGACTCGCTAATGAGATATCCTGACACGGAGAGCATGAAAGGTACGAATTGGGGGGATAAGAGTCAATTGCAGGTACCTCGTCCGCAGCACCTATCTTTTCCCCTTTTCCCTGTTGGAATAAAGGGCGAGTTTCGCCTGGACACGCCCGTGGACACTGGCGCCAGGATACGACCCGCTCCGGTTCCGCTTCCCCGCCGGGGTTCCTGAAAGCAGGGCAATTCCCTCATCCACATGACTGATCCCGTAGACGTGGAATTTCTTTTTGCGGACAGCCTCAACGACGTCGTGCCGGAGCATAAGGTCTTTCACGTTCTGCACCGGAATCAGAACGCCCTGTGATCCCGTCAGCCCCTTTGCTTTGCACACGTCGAAGAACCCCTCTACTTTCTGGTTCACTCCACCGATCGGCTGGATCCGCCCGTGCTGATCAATCGAACCTGTGACCGCAAGATCCTGCCGGAGGGGGAGGTCGGCAAGACTGGAAAGAAGCGCGTACACCTCGGTCGATGACGCGCTGTCCCCGTCAACACCCGAATATGACTGCTCGAACGCAATACTCGCGCTCAACACCAGCGCCCGGTGCTGAGCATACATGGACCGGAGATACCCTCCCATGATCAGGACCCCCTTATTGTGGGTCGGTCCGCTCAACTCCGCTTCCCGCTCGATATTAATGATTCCCGCCTTCCCCATGGAGGTCTTGACGGTGATCCGTGTCGGCTTCCCGAACGAGAACTCGCCCATATTGTAGACCGAAAGGCCGTTGATCTGGCCAACCGCCGCCCCCTCCGTCTCGATGAGGAGAAGCCCCTCATCGATCATCTCCTGAATCCTTTCCTCGATGAGGTTCAGCCGTTCGATCCGCTCTTCGATCGCTTTCCGGACATCGGAACCTCGTACGTTCGCCGATGATTCTTTTGCAGCCCAGTAGCTCGACTCACGCGCGACATCCGCGAGGACGGCAAACCGCGTGGAGAGTTTTGACTGCCGCCCGGCAAGCCTTGTCCCGTATTCCACAAGCTCGCAGATGCCGCTCGTCTCGAACGGAAGGAGATCCTCCTGAATGCAGAGTGATCGGATGAACGAGGTATAACTGCTGACCGATTTCTCATCATTCGGCATCACCGTGTCAAAATCCGCCCGGATCTTGAACACCTTCTTGAAGTCATCATCCATATCATACAGGACCCGGTACACGCGGGCGTCACCGATCATGATCACCTTCACGTTCAGCGCGACCGCTTCCGGCTTCAGCGCCGACGACCCGCCGAAGATGCCGGATTCCGGCGGTTGAATCTCGATCTTCCGGTTTCTCAGGACCCGCTTCAGCGTGTTCCAGACACCCGGCTCCACAAGCGCATCGAGCGCGTTCATGACCAGAAATCCGCCATCCGCACGCACCAGAGATCCCGCTTTGATCTGCGTGAAATCCATTCTCCACACACCATTCCGGTCCACCTCCCGGTCGATTGTGCCGAACAAATTCTTGTAGCGCGGGTTCGTTTCCACGACGACCGGCATGACCCCGGACCCGCCGTTGTCCACAATCACGTTCACTTTATATTCGGTAAACTCGTCATCCTCCTTCTGGACCTGCACACCAAGGATCGATTGCTGCTGCCCCTCTTCTTTCCTGTTGAAACGCTGGAAATTCCCGACCACTGATTCCTGAACATGCTCCAGGTACTCTTTCAGATCGCCGTTTTCATACCGTTCCCTGATTTCATCGAGCAGTTCCTCCACGACGGGAATAACCATCTTCTCGTTCAGCGAGTCGACGGATTTCTTCGCTTTCCGTTCGATATTCCTCATCTCCCGCAGCACCAGCTCGAGTTGCCCTTCGAGTTCGGCCTGATGGGCCAGAACATCGTCCAGTTCCTTCTTCTGCATCTCGCCCGCTTCCACCTTCGCATGCAGTTGATCGATCGTGGCCGGATTCCCGTCAAGGACCGGTGCGATCTCAGGGCGCGTCCCCGATCCTGCCTGGACCTGGACGACCTCGAACCCGCGCTCTTTGACCCGCCGCTCGAATTCCTTCAGCACGCTCCGTTGCCTGCTCTGAAAATGCTCGAGTGTTGTCTTCCGTTGTTCCTGGTACCGTCTGCTGTCGAAGATCCCGGGGATCGCCTTGAGAAGCTCCTGGAGAAAATTCTCCATATCCTCCCGGAAGGAACATCCCTTGCCGGACGGCAGGACAATCAGCGAGGGTGAGTCAGGATTCCTGAAGTTATGGACGAAGCACTTGTCCGTAAGGTGACCCGGCCGGGTCTCGAATTCCGCCAGCATCCGCTGGATCGTCGTGGTCCTGCCGGTTCCCCAGCTGCCGGTTACAAAAATATTGTAACCATGCTGTTTCATTTCGAGGCCGACCCGAACCGCGCGCGTCGCGCGATCCTGACCGATAATCTCCGCCGCAGGACTCGCTTCATCGGTGCTGGCCACACCCACCATCGCGGGAGTACACCGCCAGCGTAACTGCTCAGGTGTCAGCCTGAGGGAGGGTTCGCTCTTCTTTGCTCGTGATTTCTTCTTCACCGGTGTCATAAGGAGGAAGGGTGGTTGTGAAATATGAGTGCAACAGTACGGATTGGACCTGAGATATGCAAACTGCGACGCTCTGTCAATATTCTTTCCTGTGTGCATATAGATTGAGCAACAGACCGATCATGATCATGTTGGACAGCAATGCCGATCCCCCGTAGCTCAGAAACGGCAGCGGAACTCCGATGACAGGAAGGAGTCCGAGTGACATACCGATATTGATGAAGATATGGCCTGTCAGGATCGAGGTAATGGAAATGGCCAAAATGCTTCCGAACGGATTCTTCACCGAAGCGCCCAGTTTGATCCCTCTGAGAACCAGCGCAAGAAACAGGAACAGGACGGTCGCCGCACCGATGAAACCGAACTCCTCACCCGGGACACAGAAGATGAAATCGGTCCATTGTTCAGGAATGAAACGGAGCTGAGTCTGCGTCCCCTCGAGGTACCCCTTGCCGAACAACCCGCCGGATCCGATCGCAACCTTGGACTGGAGAACATTGTATCCAGCGCCCAGGGGATCCGCCGCCGGATCGAGAAACGTGTCGATCCTCTTTTGCTGGTAACTCTTGAGCCCTGCATAGATGAACTGGACAGAAACGCCCACGACAACGGTGACAGAAAAGATCAGGGCGGCCACCAGGCGGTTCTCCTTGGTCATGTACAGCAGGACCCCGATGATAACGATCGCGATGAGGAAGGTTGTTGTTCCGAACAATCCGGCGACCGCCGCCGCCCCGGGTGCGAGAACGGCAATGATCGCAAATTTCGTCGCCCCTCCCCAGTACATCACCGGGAGGAACATTGCGAGATAGATGATCGCCGTGCCGAAGTCAGGCTGCATCATGATCAGGCCGACCGGTAACAGAACGATAGCCCCCGCGACAATCAGATGTCTGAAATTGCTGAGGGTAACATCGGTTCGTGCCAGATACGCGCTCAATGCGAGCGCCGTCGCCACCTTGGCGAACTCCGAAGGCTGGAACCTGAGGTTTCCGATACTGAACCAGCTCGTCGAACCTGAAACGGTTTTTCCCAGAAGAAGCACGGAGAGCAACAGAATGAGAGAGACGAAATAGGACGGAAAGCAGATCCGTTGCAGAAACCGGAACGGGAGCAGGAATGTGACGAGCATTGCCGCAAGGCCGATCCCGGCCCATATCAGCTGGCGGGTCGCGAGGTCTGAAACACCGGCATTATTTGTGGCACTGTAGATCGAGATCACTCCGGTGGCAATCAGAGCGACGGAGACCAGCAGGAGGGTGAGGTCAACCCCCTGGCGTGACGGTGAAATCATTCATCCCTCCCTGTGCCGCCCGGGCGGGGCTGGTTTGAAGAGGCGAGGTCCTCAGGGGACGCCGTCTCGACCTCCTTCGGCGGAGGTTTGGGGTCATGGCGAATGAGCCTTCCGAAAAGAAACTGTTCCATGCAAAGCCCGGCGATCGGAGCGGCGAACGACCCTCCGTATCCGACGTTCTCGACCATGACGGCGATCGCAATGCGCGGTTCATCGAACGGTGCGAACCCGACGAACCAGGAATGATCCTTCCCATGAGGGTTCTCAGCCGTTCCTGTCTTCCCCGCCACCTCGATCCCGCGGATCCGGGCAAGGGAGGCGGTTCCTCCCGGTTCCATCACGACGCGGCGCATTCCCTCTCTCACCGTACGCCAGGTTGCGGCGGAAAGCTCCACGGTTCTTTTTTCGACCGGAATCGGGACGGTTGCACCGGTGATCTTGTCTTGCACGGCGGACACGGCATGGGGGCGATAGAGCTCACCCTTGTTCGCGAGGACCATTGCATACCGTGCCATCTGCACGGGGGTCACTCCGAGCTCTCCCTGACCGATCCCGAGACTGGGGAGGAAACCTCTGGTCCATCCCCTTTCCCCGTAGCGCCGGTTCATCCATTCGGTTGTCGGAAGAAGTCCGCTGCTTTCTTCCCCGATATCGATTCCGGTCGGCTTGCCGAAGCCCAGAAGCGCACCGTAGCGCGACCAGGGATCGAGTCCCACCTTCATCATCAGCTGGTAGAAATACACGTTGCAGGAGCGCTGGATCGCTTCGATCATATCGGTCGATCCGTGGACATGGAGGTCCTTGAATACCTTGTTCCCGACACGATACGATCCGGTGCAATCGACCCGCCACGAAGGTGATACCACCTTTCCCTCCAGCGCCGCGATGGCGAGAACCATCTTATAAGTGGATCCGGGGGGGTAACGGGTCAGGGTTGTCCTGTTAAAGAGCGGGCGCGCCTCGTCACGATTCAGGTCTGTCCAGACCGCAGGAAGCGTCACGCCGCTGAACAGCGAGAGGTCGTAATCCGGTTTGCTGACGGCGGCGATCACCCCGCCGTCCCGAACATCGAGCGCGACAACCGCTCCGCGACGGTTCGTCATCAACGATTCGGCCAGCGCCTGCACACCGAAATCCATTGCGAGGATCAGGTCGTTCCCTTCGACCGGATCAATATCGTGCGCTCCCCCTTCGAACGGCCCGATCACCTGCCCGCGCACATTCACTACACTGAATTCCGCACCCTTCTTTCCACGCAGTATTCTGTCATAGTGCTGCTCCAGCCCCGCCGCGCCGAAAACATCGCCCTGGCGGTATTCCTCACCCAGCGCCGCAATCTGTTCCTTTGAAATCTCCTTCGTGTAACCGATAATATGTGATGCCGTCGCCCTTGTCGGATAGAACCGCTTCGATTCGATCTGGTAGCTGACTCCGGGAAGGGTTGCGCGGTTCTCTTCGATCGCCGAGAGCTCACGGAAGCCGATGTCACGGGCAACCCTGGCCGGGGCAAAGCGCGAATACTGTTCGCCCTCACGGATTCGTTCCTGGAGGACAGCGGGTTCGAGAGAGAGAAGGCGGGCCAGCCGCTCCAGGTTGCCATGATCGAACTCGAACGGCATGATGGTCACCGTAAACGACGGCCTGTTGTCGACAACGAGCCGTCCAAGCCGGTCGATCATGTACCCGCGTACCGGTTCTTTGGAGATGGTCCGGATCGAGTTCTCCTCCGACTTCTTGCCATACTCCTCCTGGTAGATAAGCTGCAGCTGGTAGAGGCGTCCGAGAAAAACGAGAAACATCAGGATGACTAGTCCTGACAACAGTCTTCGGCGTGAATGAAGTGTGAGGTCGTCCAGCATTATTGAGGTTGCTGACGTGAGAAGAAAAACATCGGGATCACGCTGATCAGCATTGTATACAGTGCACCCGGGACGGCATGAAAAACGATCGCATCCACGAAGCTCACGGATGTCCCCTGGAGATAGATGGTGAAGTAAAGAGCGTTGTGCAGCAATGCGCCTGCGCCGACGATCACCAGAAACCGGTAGCTGCCAAGAGTCTGAAGAGCCCGCCCCTCACTGAACGAATAACCGACGGCGAATCCGGTCACCGATTTCGCAAGCGCGGAGAGGCCGAGGACACTCGATTCGCCGGCAAGCAGGTCGAGCAGAAGTCCGAGGCAGAAACCGGCGATGGTTGCCGCCATGCGTCCTTCCATGACAGCCAGAACGATCACAAAGATCAGAACAATATCCGGCACAACATTCGCGAGCGCCAGGAACGGAACCATCATCAGGTGGACGAGAAGCAGGGCAATCGAGAGAGCGCAATAGAGGAGGAATCTCTTCATGGTTATCGTGCGGACTCCTCTTCCAGTGCGATCCTGGCAGGGTCCGGCGTGTACAGGAGAACGAATACTTCCTCTGTCCGGTATAAATCCGCCAGCGGAATGACCTCAATAGTCTGAAACAGGTCACCGGTTTCCTCCTGTGTCCGGCTCACGATGCCGATCGGGAGGCCGGGCGGAAACACACTGCTGTACTCCGAAGTGACAAGCCTGTCACCAACCTGGACATCAAGGGTCTTGGCGACATTGGTCAGCATCAAATGAGTTGCGCCGTTCCACCCGAGAATGCCGTCCACCCTGCTCCGCTCGACCTTTGCGCTCGTTTTCATCTCCCGGTGGAAAAGCGTCCTGGCAACGGAGTATCCCGACGAAGTCGCAACGACGCGGCCGACCAGCCCTTCATGGGAAACAACCGGCATGTCGACGCGAACCCCGTCGTTTTCACCCACATCCAGCGTGATGGTGTTCCGGAAGAACTGGAAATTCCTTCCGACAATGTTGGCCGCGATGTTGTCGTACCTGGTCTGTTCCTTCAGCCCCAGCATCTCCCGGAGGCGGCCGTTCTCGATCGCAGCATTCCGCCGGAGGCTCACTTCTTCGGAAAGTGTCAGGTTCTGGCTGCGAAGGATGCGGTTCTCATCTCTGAGGTTGAAGTAATCAGGGATGACATCGAACATGTCCTGCAGAAACCCAATCGTCACAATGGTAACAGAACGGAGAGACCGGATCTGCGGATTGCTGTCAGTGGCGATAAGAAGGAGGGAGAGGAGAATGCAGGCCGTCAGGACCAGGTATTCTTTGTACTGTGAGACGGCGCTCAGGATTTGACGCATGCTATCGGATCACCTGTGAAAGAAGCGGCCGGTGTTGTCAGTATCGTCTGCTCTTGATCAGGACCTTGGTATAGTGGTTCAGACTCTCCAGGACTTTTCCGGTTCCGCGGACGACGGCGGTAAGCGGGTCTTCGGAGACATGGACCGGAAGACTGGTTTCCAGACGAAGGCGCTCGTCGAGTCCCTTGACCAGCGCGCCCCCTCCGCTCAACATGATACCCCGGTCGAGAATATCCGCAGCAAGTTCCGGTGGTGTACGTTCGAGGGTCAGTTTCACCGCTTCGACAATCGCCTGGATCGGCTCGCTGAGCGCCTCCCGTATTTCAACGGAACTCGCTTCCGTGATCTTCGGAATGCCGTTCACAAGGTCCCGGCCGCGGACTCTGATGGTGATTTCTTCCTTCAGCGGCATTGCCGAGCCGACTTCACATTTGATCGATTCGGCGGTTCGCTCGCCGATCAGGATATTATGATTCTTTTTGAAGAACTGGATGATCGAATTGTTCATTTCATCACCGGCAATCCGGATCGACTCTTCGTTCACGATGCCGGAGAGGGCGATCACCGCGATCTCGGTTGTTCCTCCTCCGATATCCACAATCATGTTGCCGACCGGCGCCTCGACGTCGAGGCCGACACCGATTGCCGCGGCCATCGGTTCCGCGATCAGGTGCACTTCCTTCGCACCCGCATGCTCCGCTGAGTCGCGTACGGCGCGCTTTTCCACTTCGGTCACACCGCTTGGCACACAGACCACGATCCGCCGGCTCGGTCTCCAGTTTGCATGAATCTTCTTGATGAATTCCCGGAGCATCCCTTCGGCAATTTCAAAATCGGCAATCACGCCATCCTTCATCGGGCGGATCGTCCTGATATCCCGGTGGGTCCTCCCCAGCATCTCCTGCGCTTCCTTTCCGATCGCCACAATCTTCTTCGTGTTCCGGTCGAATGCCACGATCGATGGCTCATTCAGCACAACGCCTTTCCCGCGCAGGAAGATCAGGGTGTTCGCCGTTCCCAGGTCGATCGCAAGGTCGGCGGAGAAAAATGAAAAGATTCCCATGGCAGGTCTGGCTTCCTAGTGTTTGAAGTGGCGGATTCCGGTGAACGCCATTGCGATCCCGTGCTCATCGGCGGCGGCGATGACCTCGTCGTCCCTGACGGATCCTCCGGGCTGGATGACCGCTGTTGATCCGGCTTTCACCGCTTCCAGCAGGCCGTCGGCGAACGGGAAGAATGCATCAGAGGCGGCGGCCGATCCGGCGAGGCTCAGTCCTGCCTCAACTGCTTTCTTCGCCGCGATGGAGGACGAGTCAACGCGGGACATCTGGCCGGCTCCGATTCCGAGCGTCCGGTCCGGACCCGCATACACAATCGCGTTCGATTTCACATGCTTCGCGACCCGCCAGGCATACATCATCGCGCGGAGCTCATCCTTTGCCGGCTTTCGTTTCGTGACAATCGTCAGATCCTGCTCAGCCACCCGGCGCGTATCCTGCTCCTGAACCAGAACTCCGCCCGGCACACTCCGGACATCATACTCATTGAGAGTGCGAAGGTCTGACGTTATTTTCACGAGGCGGCGATCTTTCTTTTTTCTGAGAAGCCGGAGCGCCTCTTCCGAAAAATCAGGTGCGACGATGATTTCGGTAAAGATCGCATTGATCATCGATGCAACTTCAGCATCGGGCGGTCTGTTGAGGGCGACAACCCCGCCGAAGGCGGACTTCGAATCAGTTGCGAGCGCCTTCTCATACGCCCCGGCAGGCGTCGAAGCGGAACCGACCCCGCACGGATTCGTGTGCTTGATGATCGCGGCGGTCGGTTCGTCAAACTCGGCCACGAGCCGCGCCGCGGCGGTCAGGTCCACAATGTTGTTGAACGACAGTTCCTTCCCGTGGAGCTGCTGAAACACCGATCCGAATTTGCCGTACAGCGCCCCTTTCTGGTGCGGGTTCTCGCCATACCGGAGATCCGCTTCCTTCTTCACACTGATCCCGAATGCCGCGGGGAGCGCACCGGACGGACTCTTGCGGTCCAGATACCCCGCAATCGCTGCATCATACCCCGCGGTGTGCCTGAACACCTGCTGGCCCAGAAGATAGCAGGTCTCCTCCGAAACCGCACAGCCATTCGCCTTCATCTCGGCAAGAACGCCGGGATAGCTGTCAGGATCCACGATGACCGCCTTGTGACGGATATTCTTCGCCGCAGCGCGGAGCATCGCCGGTCCGCCGATATCAATCTGTTCGAGCGCATCGTCCAGTGCAATGCCGTTTCGGGCAACTGTCTGTTCGAACGGATACAGGTTCACCACAACCATGTCGATTGCCTGGATTCCGTGCTCGCGCAGTTCCTCTGTGTGCTCTTTCCTGTCAGCCAGGGCGAGGAGCCCGGCATGGATGCGCGGGTGGAGTGTCTTGACCCGCCCGTTGAGAATCTCCGGAAACCCGGTAACTTCGGAAACAAGAGTTGCAGCGACTCCGGCCTCCCTGAGTGCGGACGCTGTTCCTCCTGTAGAAACAATCTCTACACCGAGCGCCTGAAGTCCTTTCGCAAATTCGACGAGACCGCGTTTGTCTGATACACTGATCAGTGCGCGGCGGATCTGAGGCAAGTCACTTCCTTTTTATTATTGGTGGTGAACAACAACACCCTGCTCCCGGAAAGAGATTCTCCCCTCGGCGAACAGCCTGATCGCTGCCGGGTAGATAAGATGCTCGATTTCCAGAACCCGCGCCGCCAGGGTTTCGACTGTATCGGATGGAAGCACGGGGACTTCCTTCTGAAGAACAACAGGTCCGGTATCGTACTCTTCATCGACGACATGAACCGTTGCTCCCGACTGTTTATCCCCGCTTTCGAGAACCGCGCGATGGACATGCTCGCCATACATCCCCTTGCCACCGAATTTCGGAAGGAGCGCCGGGTGGATGTTGACGATCCGGTTTCTGTACTTGGTGATCAGGCCGGAGGGGAGCCGCTTCATATATCCGGCCAGGGCGATAAAATTCACCTGGTGCCGCTGCAACTCTTCCAGAAGTGATCCAACATACTTTTCTTCTGAATCAAACTGAACAGCGGAAATGTGCAAGACCGGGATCTGACCCTTCTTCGCGCGCTCGAGAATTCCTGCACTGGCATTATTGCTGACCACCAGAACAATTGTTGCGTGCGGAAGAATACCTTCCCTGATTGCTTTGTCGATCGCCCCGAAATTGGATCCTCTGCCGGATCCGAATACCGCGATCTTCAGCCCGGAAGAAGCTGTCTCATTACTCATTTTAACAACAAAAGGTAGGGGAAATCCGGTACAGAATCAACAAAACGGAGGTTGGCCCTGACACCTGTGACTGACAACTGAATCAGCCGGGCAATGTTGTCTATTCGGTCTGTCCGGTCGGAGAGCTCGGATTACCGTACGGGAGATTCCAGGAGAGCAATCGATCCGGTGCGGACATTCAGACGTGCACGGACGCCGACCGGGATGGTCAGCTTTCGGGTTTCGTGTCCGAACGGAAGATCAGCCAGAAACGGAACACGGAGCAGAGATGCGAATTCACCCAGCACCGCGTCGGTTGTGCGCGAGCGGGCCGGATTTTCCGCCTTACAATCGGTGAACCGGCCGGCGATCAGTCCGTTCACGCGCCGGAGGGCGCCTGCATTCGCAAGCTGTGTGAGCATCCGGTCAATTCTGTACGGTTCTTCGCCGACCTCCTCCATGAAGAGAAGGGCCCGACGCAGGTCAGGCATGTATGGAGTGCCGATAAGCGATGCAATCATCGAGAGGTTTCCTCCCAGCAGGCGCCCGTCCGAAATCCCGC
>JAOUDE010000188.1 GCA_029859455.1 Ignavibacteria bacterium
CGTCTGCACCACGTTTCCGTCCGCCAGTCTGTACAGATAAAGCCCGCTCGCGACATACTCGCCGGTCTCGTTTCTTCCATTCCAGAAAACTTCATGATGCCCTTCAGCTTGAAACTGATCGACCACCGTTGCAACGAGCTGCCCCAACGTATTGTAAATTCTCAGACTAACCTGCCCGGGCTCAGCTAAGGCATAGCTGAACGTTGTTGATGGATTAAACGGGTTCGGATAATTCCCGACCAGCTGGGTTCCCCTTGGAAGGACCTCTGGCCCAGCCTCTTCGTCCGTGAGTGCAAATTCCTTCCAGAGCATGTCGAACTCAGCGCCTTGGCCCTGAACGTCGACCTGGCAGACGATTTCAATCGGGTCATAACACCCACCGGGTCCAACGAGCGTCACGGTATGGGCGCCGGGTCCGACATTCGGTACTTGCAAACGCCCGATCGTGTGAACCCCGTTCGTCATCAGAGTGACCTCGTGGAGCTCACCATCGATATCGATCTCCACAATCTCACCGGCGTATTCCGTTGACTCCCTCAGGATAATCATTGATCGGGCCGCCCCGCTGGCATTGCATTTCGCGGCCCAGAAGTCGATCTCCCCACATGGGATCACCGATCCCCCCGGGGATTCGAACCGGAAGACGTAGAAGCCAGTCTGGTCGCTCAGATAAATATCTCCTGTCTCCGAGAACGGGTCAATGCCAAACGCACCGTCGTATCCCTCTCCGGAAGTAGGATTCGTATCATATTCATCGGCCAGCACGATGTTTGTGGGATCCGAAACATCGAACACCCTGATCCCGGCGTTGTAGTACGACACGTACGCGTAGTCCCCGATCACATACAGGTTGTGGACCGTGGCATTGGGATCGGCATATTCGTCGACCCGTTGCGGGTTTCCTGGATCGAGTATATCCCACACCGTGATGTCCGCCTGGTTCCCGCTCGCGAGCTCATCGCAGAGCAGGAGATAACGGCCGTCGTCTGTTGTCCATCCGGAGTGATGATAGTCGATCGACGGATCATTGATCGACCCGAGGAAATCAAGCGCGAAGTTGTCAAAGGTGACCGTGTAGATATTCGTGATATCTCCATGGAAGTCGTACAGCCGGTCTCCAATCACGGAAGCATCGTGACCTCCAAACCCTCCTCCGTTGTAGACTTGCGTGGGGAAGGGCGGGTTAACGTTCAGGTCGTAGATAACGAGGCCCGGATACTCGGCGAACATGAATCCGTTTTCTGTAATAAAGAGATTGTGCGAAGAGTTGAATGATCCGACGAATGCCGGTGACAGGGGGTTCGAGAGATCATAGATCTTCCCTTCATTGTTCCCTCCGCCCCCGGTCACGCCGAAAATATGGTGTCCCCAAACCCTGACATCAAACGCAGGCATCGAGATTGTCGTGGCAACGAAAGGGTTTGCCGGATCATTGACGTTGACAATCGAGAGAAGACCATAGGTGCCGACAAGCGCATAGCGGTCACCGGTTGACTGATCCACATACCGGACAACGTCAGTGACGAACCCCCCTGCAATCGGTGTATGACCAAGCATTGTCAATTCCTGAGAAATGGCTGTTCCGCTCACGAGCAGGAGAAAACACATAATTAGTCTGTTCACAGTACTCCTTTTTACAATGGGATATGATTGGGCGAACGGATATGGCATCATAAGGCGAAGATGCGGCAAGGGTCAACCGCGGAGCCAGCCGGATACGGTTGTCCTTGCCGCCCATTCCTCAGAAACTCACCCCGGCCTGGTCAATGCGCAGACCTCCTCCTTTCCCCGGTCGAAACATTCTCCAAGAAGGGTCTGCCCGGCTTCTGTGATCCAATGCGGTCAGGCTGGGGATGGTGGGTGGGTTCATACGGCAAGGCTGTAGAGATCGACAGCTACCCGTGCGGAGCCAGGCAACGGGACGACCCCTCCCCTCATTCCGGATCTTTCCGGAAGGGCCGTCCCGTGGAATTACTGCACAAAAAAACGCACTGTTTGACGGGTCTGCCGCTGTCACCTCATCAGCATCAGTTTCATGGTTTGAACAAACCCGGAAGCTTCAAGCCGGTAGAAATACACGCCGCTCGCAAGGTTGGCCGCGTCGAACACGACCGACTTGTACCCCGCTTCCTGCTCTTCGTTCACCAGCACCGCCACCTCACGCCCCATCAAATCTGAAACGACGAGGGTCACGTGAGTATCCTCGGGGAGCTGATAGGTAATCGTTGTGCTCGGATTGAACGGATTAGGGTAATTCTGGGACAACCCGAATGTCGCCGGGAGCTCAGCACCCGAAAGGAGAGCCGGTGTTTCATCATCTGACAGAGTTGAAATCGCGGCTCCGCTGTTCGGCAATGGAATCACGTAGTTCGTCAGTACTCCTGTTGTCCGGTCCAGGATCTTTCCGGAGGCCGAAACATCCGTCACGAGGATCGCGATCCCTCCGACACAGGGAGGTCCCGAGTGTGTGAAAGACGCCTGCCCGTTGTTGTTCGTCACACCAACGACGGTCTGGTCCAGATAATAATCGTCAAAGAAATGCGCTGTGACTGTCGCGCCCGAAAGCCTGTTGCCCGCCTCATCAGTCACCGTTACCCTTGCCTTCGCAAAGGCGTTCCCCTGATCACAAAAGGCCGGCCCTCGACCTTTCATCTGAATCGATGCAACCCGAATGCAGCCGGTCGTGCATGGACCTCCCGGCAGAAGACGCACGAGACGCTGGCCGGTTTGACCGATGATCATCCGCGCCAGGATCTCCCCTTCTGCATTGATCGGGCCCGCGGCGGTGACGGCACCTCCTCCGTACGATGCAGACAGAAGCGGGGCAATCGGCTGCGCAAGCCCGTCAGGACCGTACGCAATCTGAGCAGTGCTCTGCACTGTCAGCGTGACATCACCCGCAGCATTCATCGTTCCCATTCCATACGTCGAGAGATGCCCGGTACCGGAAAACGAGATCTGCTGCCAGCCCCCTCCCGGATGGAAGCGGAATGGATACACGAGATTCTGCCCGGAGAGACTGACGAGGAACCGCGCCTGCTCACCCGCATCGTTGATCGCTACCTTTGAGTTTTCGACGAGGTACCCTGACGGAGCCGTTGTGAGCGCATTAACGCTTCCGGCATCAGCAATGTTATACCAGTAGTTGTACGTGGCAACCGTTCCGCCCGGGCTGATCCCCAGAGGAGCTTCGTTCGGAAAGCCCATGCCCGAGAGGTCCACCATTCCCCCCGCCTCGGTCCACATGAACGGGGCACCGCTCGGAGGAAAATTCAGAGTCGTCGACCAGCCGACAACCCTCCCCGCTTCATCGATCCCGGTTGCATAGGAAACCGTTTTGCCCGGAAGGTTCCCGATATCGATCGCTTCGTACGAATTCCCGACCGGTTTCCATACGACTGCATGTGTCGTCGTACCCGGAAATCCTGCCGATCCAGCAATCCACCCCTGGTTGTTGATGTCGACAGGGTAGATGTATGAAGAGAAGCTGACGACAGGGAGAACCATCCGGGTGCCGTTTCTCCAGGCGACTGTCTCGAGCGGCGGGAGGCACCCTGAACCGCATCCGGGGTCAGGATAGGATGTGCCGATAATATCTCCGGCATCGTTCATATCCACGCCGAATGAAGCCGTCGCCACGAAATCAGCCACGTATGTTTGAGAAACTGCCTGCGAAATGAAGGAAGCTACAATCAATACAACCAGCAAAGAAACAGCCTGAACTACGAGATGCCTCGACATAACTCCTCGCAACTTGTTGAGTGAGCAAGCAATCCGTTGTTGTAATCGAGAGAAAGAGATTCAGGTGGGGGGGGTGCGACCTGTTACTCGGTCACAAGAAATCGGTTAAGAATGAACAGAAGTTCCCTCAAATATCAGCAAACAGCAGATTATTGTCAAGTTGAGCAAGAACTGTCTCCTCCCCGGTGTCGAGATTCCCGGAGAACGACTGCTCAAGATGAGATGCAGTTCGTGTTCGAGTGACTCCTCCTCGCCTGCATCGGCGGCCTGGTGGGACTGCTGTTCTCATGGGGAGTGGTTTCTCTGGTCCAGTTGATCCCGGCGGATGACGGTCCGATGCAATTCCTCGGCAGGCCGATCTATTCTACAACATCAGTCCTCATGACCGCGGGCCTTCCTGGCCTTATTGGGATCCTCGCCGGGTTCTTCCCTGCGAGAAAAACCGCCTCCGTCGACCCGGTGGAATCGCTCCGGTACGAATTGGCACCGGAGCACCCGGGATCGCCGGATTACTTTATACTGAGCAGTTCGACTTCAAACACCAGGGTTGCGTTGGGCGGAATCACGCCGCTCCCACCGGGACCGTAGCCAAGGTCGGACGGTATGTAGAGCTCCCATTTGGAGCCGACCGGCATCAGTTGGAGAGCCTCGGTCCAACCCTTGATAACGCCATTCACAGGAAAAACCGCCGGCGCACCGCGCTTATGCGAGCTGTCGAACACCGACCCGTCGATCAAGCGGCCGGTATAGTGTACTTCCACGGTGGAAGACGCTGTTGGTTTCGGTCCGGTTCCGGCGGAGATGATCTTGTACTGCAGTCCGCTCGGCAGTTTTACGACGCCGGGCAGCGTTTCGTTGGTACTGAGGAACGCAGCCCCCGCAGCTTGGTTCTGAGCCCCTTCCTTTGCGGCACGGTCTGCCTGCTTCATGCGCATCTCCTCCTGAAACGCGGCAAGGGTGGCGTTGACATCCTCTTCGCTCAGCAGCCGGTCTGAACTGTCCTCCCGGGCATCCAGAACACCCTTCAGAAACGCTTCCGGAGTGACCATGATGGAATCTCTCATCAGACTCATCCCGACATTGAGTCCGATACTGTAGCTGATTTTGTCCTGGGTGTTTTCCAGTTTCACGTCCTGCCCTCCTGATTGTTGACATCCGACAAACGCAGCAAGTGCAAACACAGCCAGTCTGATCGACATGATCGGTTCCTTTTTTCTATTTCCGAGACGCACGTTGAACGCCCAAATCTCAATTGCGTGAATGTAGAAAGTTGATTGATACAGAAAAGCCGAGGGGAGAAGCGAGGGCAACCCAACGAGAATTCCTGAACGAAGCGGTCCTAAAATAAAAGAAACTGGGGAGAATTCCTAAGACGGAGATCCTCCCCGGAACTGGTACTGTCAGTCAGGAATCAGAACACGTCCGGGTGTTTTCCGGGACCGAACACCGAAAGCCAGAGGATCCCCGGCAATCATCTCCAGCTGCAACCGCACCCCGATCGGATAATCCTTCGCCATGTGCGTGATTTCATTGAAGAGCGTGTACCGGGTTGCATCAACCGGTAGTCTCCTGACAAGAGCCCGGCCTTCCCCGCCCCCAAGCAATCCATCGATCGCCTTCACCACCTTCTCTCGCTCACCGTTCAGCTGTTTCGACACGCTCGCCTCCAGGGCCAG
>JAOUDE010000189.1 GCA_029859455.1 Ignavibacteria bacterium
CCTGCACTCGAACTGCGTTTTCTGCCACGGCGGGTTTGTTTCAGACATCAGGTCCGGCTCGCCCCACGCGACCGCGGAGGAACGCAATTGTGTCCACTGCCATGAAGGTGTGGGACATGGAGCAGGATCTTAATTCAACCCTCAGAAGGATGCATTGGATATGGCTGAGATGAACGACCGACCATCATACACACGGTACGCTGTAGTGGCGGCCCTTGTCGGGATGGTCACATTCCTGACGACATGGCTTCTTTTCAACGTGCGCGAGCGAAAGGACGAGGCCAGAGAAGTCTCGTTCCGGTTGGCGGACCTCACGGAGGAGACGGTTGATCCGGAAGTCTGGGGAAAAAATTTTCCCCGTCAATACGATAGCTATAAACGGACAGTCGACACCGTCCGCACCCGTCATGGCGGGAGTGAGGCGTTTCAAAAACTGGATACCGAACCGGCACTCAGGAGGATTTTCGCGGGGTACGCATTCAGCATCGATTACCGGGAAGAGCGTGGTCATGCGTATATGCTGATTGACCAGGAAGAAACAAAACGTGTGACCGAGCGGCCTCAGCCGGGTGCGTGCCTCCATTGTCACGCATCGGTTGTTCCTGCCTACCGGAAGGTCGGCAACGGGGATATCATGAAAGGGTTTGAAGAAGTCTGCGCCATGCCGTACGGGGAAGCGAATGCCCTGGTGGACCACCCGATCGCCTGCATTGACTGCCATGATCCGAAGACGATGGATCTTCGGGTGACCAGGCCCGGGTTCCTCAACGGAATCAAGGCTCTCAGGGAATCACAGGGGATCAAGGATTACGACCCGAACAAACAGGCGACCCGGCAGGAGATGCGGTCGTATGTCTGCGGACAGTGTCATGTTGAATACTATTTCAAGGGGGACAGGAAGACGCTGACCTACCCGTGGTCTAAAGGGATCACGGTTGAGCAGGTACAGGACTACTATGACGAGATCGGATTCAGGGATTGGGTCCATGCCGAAACCGGAGCAAATGTTCTGAAAGCTCAGCACCCGGAATTCGAATTGTGGAATCAGGGAATCCATGCGAAGAGCGGCGTCGCATGTGCCGACTGCCACATGCCGTACATGCGTGATGGCGCTGTGAAGATCAGCGACCACCAGGTTCGGAGCCCGGTGTTGAATATTGCCCGGGCCTGTCAGACCTGCCATCCCCAGGCGGAAGAGGAACTTTTTGAGAGGATCGAGACGATCCAGGACAAAACGCGGAGCCTTCTTGACCGGACAGAAGCGGCGCTTCTCGACCTGTTTGACGCGATCAAATCAGCGAAGCAGCGGGGTGTCCCGGAACAGAGTCTGAAGGCCGCCCAGGAACTCCATCGGAAGGCACAGTTCCGGTTTGACTTTGTCGCCGCCGAGAATTCCATGGGCTTCCATGCACCGCAGGAGTCGAGCAGAATCCTTGCTGAAGCGATCGATTATGCGCGCCAGGGCCAGATTGCTGCGAACGCGACCCGGTAACGATGAATCCCGGATCAGCATATCTTTCCGACGTACTCGACCAGCTTGCGAAGCTCAGGCGAATGGGAGACACCGCTCTGAGTCAGGTCAGCGAGGAGCAATTCTTCTGGAAACCGGATGCTGAATCAAACAGCATTGCGCTGATCATGAAGCATATGGCCGGGAACATGCGGTCACGTTGGACCGACTTCCTGACAAGCGACGGGGAAAAAGGGGACCGCCGCCGTGACAGTGAGTTTGAAGCGGAGACCACTGACTCCCGGGAGGCGATCACGAAGAAGTGGGAGGAGGGCTGGGACCTGACGATCACAACGATCGGCGGACTGGCTGAAACAGACCTGCCAAAAACAATTCAAATCCGGAATGAAACTCATACGGTGATGCAGGCGATCAACCGTCAGCTCGTGCATTACGCGACCCATGTGGGGCAGATCGTCTACCTGGCGAAACACCTTGCCGGCGAAAAGTGGAAGACGCTCAGTATTCCGAGGGGGGAGTCGGACACGTTTGAAGTGAGCAGGATGGGTGAGCCCTATCGGAAGAAGCGGTGATCGCTTGCGCAGATCAACGCTCACAGAGATCTATTACCGGAGCTTCACAAAGGCCGCACTCACGGCATACATAGGCGGGACCGTTGCCCATATCCTGAGGCTGGTGTTTGAGTTTCCGCTCTCAGAGGCTCCCTCCTGGACCCATTGGGTCATCACGATTATCGCAGGATATGCAAGCATCGGCCTTGTCCTGTTTGCCGGGAAACTGAAAATCAGTGGCCCCATCGATCGAATTCTTTACGGAACCGTGATCGTTCACCTCGGTGGATCTACCCTCCTTCATCTGTACTCACTGGTAATGTCGACAAACAACTGGATGGCAGTCTTCCCCCTCCGATTCAGCTACTTCGCCCTCGTGTATTTCGTGGGGTTAGGATTATACTGCAACCACCTTGATAAACGAGTAGGTGCTCAGAGGAGCGTACCTCTGTCCCTGTAAGGCAAGGCTCTTTATCACGAGCGCAGAGAGAGCGACAGATTCCCGCCCGCGTGCTGGTGTCATGAGGGTGGATTTCGCAGCTGTGTTATCTTGACAACATCATCTTCTGTGACTGGACCTCAAGGCCGGTTCTCAGCAGATAGATATAGACTCCGGAAGAAACCGGAGTTCCGGCGTCATTCGTTCCATCCCACGTAACCGAGTAGTATCCAGCCGGTTGTCTCCCGCGGGCGAGTTCCCTTATTTCCTGGCCGAGCGAGTTATAGATCGTGAGAGACACGATACTCTCGCTGGATAATGCATATGGAATTGTTGTTGTCGGATTGAATGGATTGGGATAGTTCAGGTCGAGGAACGTCTCTTCCGGAATAGCGGTCGAGTTGATTCCGGGAACCAGGGCGATTGTGGCAGAACCGGTTCTGGTATACACCCGGGAGTCCCAGTCGTCTATGACCGCGGGGTATTCTCCCGTATAGAGTGTCACAGTATAATCCCCATTGACGTTTCCGTTGATGCTGTAATTCCTCGTCTTGTTCTTGGTTGAGAACTCCCGGATGTTCTTGTTCTTCTGGAATGCAAGATCCGCATATTGGTCAGGTCCGGTTACCTCCATCCAGATGTCTCTGTTCTGAGTCGTATCTGAAGTATTCGTGATCGTGAGTGTGTACTGGAAGCTCCCATCGCCGGAAGCAGATCCGAGTATGATGGAACACTCAACGATCGACCCGCCACTGACATCATTGCAAAGGACGCCGGCTGAAAACTCTGATGTAGCACCAATCGGCTCCAGCGTTGCCGTTGCGCTAATCATGCAGCCTGGCTCCAGTGAAGCAGGAAGAACCAGATTGAAGTGAGCATCGCCTGATCCGTCGGTATTGACGGTTGTTTCCCCGAGAAACTGCTCTCCTTCCCCATACCCGGAAGGATGCCCCTCCGCCGAGGCAAAAAACTCCAACGTGAATTCGCTGCCCGGAGAACTGTGCAATGACCCGGAAACCGTAAGGCTGGAGCCATCGCTCGTGGCTTCATCAATCACAGGGAAGTTCTGCAGTCCGTTCCCTCCGTCATCAGCATCCAATGGATCATTCAGTGTGACCCCGAATCCATAGCCGCTTGGAATCAGGTCAATTCCAAGTTGTTCGTTTTCGTAGAGGCTGTTGCCTGACAGCCGCACCTGGGGGACATTGTGTCCGATGGTGATGCCGTTGAAGAGGTTTCCCGCGATGACATTCTCTTCGATAACGATTCCGCTGACTGTTGAACCGGCATCATTGCCGACATCGATTCCGGTGACACTGCCGAGAAGCGGTTCTCCATTCGCGTCAAGCCCGATCGTATTTCCCACGATGGTTACTCCCGCCCCGCTGCCTGAGACAAGGATTGCTCTTCCATACAGCTCCCCCGCGTGGTGTGGACCCTGTCCATGGCCAAGGATTCCCGCGATGCGATTATCCTTGATCAACGTGTTGTTGTTCTCGTTGAACAGCCAGAATCCCTGTGTGCTTGCAAGGCTCCCCTGGGAAAGGCCGTCAGCCGTGGTGCCGATCCAGTTGTTCTCGATGATCGTTCCTGTCGCGGAGCTGATTTCAACAGTTGTCCCGGACGGCATCCCCTCGCCAGTCCAGGTACCGTACCCGGTAATGAAGTTTCTGTCGGCAGAGGCTGGACCTCCAATGCGGTTGTTCAACGCGGGCTGACCTGATCCAAACCCGAGAACTCGTACCCGTGTCGTTGTGTTTCCAATAACGATGTTGTTATCGGATCGGTCGATCTTGATCGTGCCGCATACGTTGTTCTGAATCAGGTTCCCCGACCCGTCGTACAGCGTGATGTCACTGCCGCCGGTGTTGTCCATGATAACGTTGCTGGAACCGGAGAATGTGGCTCCCACGTCATGCAGGCCGTACAATGCGCTTCCACCCGCGTTGAAGTAGAATTCGTCCTGGTAGATAACCACCTCGGCACCGTCGGGATTCGTATCACCGGTGAATTCAGTTTGCGTGGTTCCGTCGATGACAAGAGAGTCCGATGCACGCCAGTAGTACGTGTACCCGGAGACGATGACGGCACAGCCGGGATAGGCCCATTGCCAGATCCATTCGTCCTGAGGAACTGCAAAACCGATCGTGTCCAACCCCGGCGTATTGTTTGTCGCGATGACTGCTTCCGAGAATGAGATCTTCCCGTCCGGACCGGGCAGGTCATCGATCGTCGCGGTCCAGGCATCGATGTCGATCGGGTCCAGGCTCTGATCAACCGTGACGTTGCCACCGGGAAGCTCCGGTGTCAGCAGGGAAAAAGAAAGGAGAGTGATGAACAGGAAGTAGCGTATTCTCATTGAGACCCCCGGGAGGTTGGAATGTACAAGGTTGCTTGGCCAGGTATGAGGTATGAAGCAGCATACCCCAAGGCATGAAACGGCTGGCAGACACCCACGCGCGCAAGCCTGTTCTACTGCTAATCACAAATCGGGTGCCACTTTAGCCCTGGTACGTTCAGCCATACGGGAAAGAAAACGGCGTGGACTCTATGCCACATCAGTCAATTTCTCAGGGTTCGGGATCAGATTCGCACCTGTGGGAACGGCAGCGGACCATGACAACCCGGGTGGCAGAGTCCTGGATTGATGGAAGATATAGTCGTAGCTGCTGGGGCGTATGAAGAAGGTGGCATGATCCACCGTCCGGTCCCGATGTGCCAAAAAAGGGAGGGATCGTAGCCAAGATTGGGGTTCGCGACGTTTCGGCGGGACCTGAACCATCACAGCACATGAAGCGTTTTTGGGGGCGCAGGAACGAACCGCCCGGCAAGCTCTCCGATCAGGCAAGAGGCCGAGCGCCAGCCCCTATGGACAAGCGTCCCGAAGGACGGCTGTGTGGACCGGGAAACTGCGATATCTCAGCTCAGAACCCGTGTAGCCCTCAATT
>JAOUDE010000190.1 GCA_029859455.1 Ignavibacteria bacterium
CTGACGAGCTCCCTCGATCAGGTACTCAACAGGATCTTCAACGGTAATGGTGTTGAGTGTCGGTTTCATGACGGACCGGAGCGCTGCGATCAGTGTTGTGCTCTTTCCGCAGCCGGTTGGCCCCGTCAGGATCACCATCCCGTGCGGCCGGGCAATCGACTCGCTGAACCACTCCAGAGAATAGCTGTCGAATCCGATCGTCTCCAGTGAGACGGAGGCATCAGCATCCTTAAGGATTCGGATAACGACCGACTCGAGCTTGCCTCCCAGCTCTCGCGAGATGACAGGAAGAACCGACATGCGAAAACGGATCGTCTGACCATCCACCACCCTCTGGGCGGATCCGTCCTGCGCCGCCATTCTTTCAAAGCGGTCAAGTCCCACGCCCCGGCCCTTCACGACAGCCACGATCGCTTCCGCGCGGGCATCCTCGATACAATACCACTCCGTTAACTGTCCGTCGATTCTGAATGTAATCGATGTCTTTCGGAGTCCCTTCGGTGTAACGTGAATATCACTCGCCCCCGCCCTGACTGCCTCGGTAAAAATATTGTCGAGAAGAGCCACGAGCTGTCCCTTGTGAATCTCCATGTCGAGCATGCTATCGATGTCGTCATCCGGATCGAAATCCTGATCATGTGTATCCAGTCCGGAAATCGCTACCTGCCGTTCTGCCCCCACCTGACGCCAGAACTCATTCCATTCTTCCTCCCTCATGTAGCAGATCTCGAATTTCTTGAAGGGGAACCCGCGTGCGACACGATATGCCTCCCGGTTGGATGGATTCGGACTGACAATAAGAATCTTCTCCGGCTGTCCCTTGGCGAATTCAAACGGAAGAACCTTGTACTTGCGGACATCACGGAGCATATTCTCCGGCAACTCGGAAAGGATCTTCCCTACATTTCCCGGTCCGAGACGAAGTGGATTGAATTCATTCAGTTTCAGAATCCTGAACGAATAGAATCTCGCCACTTCTTTACACAGCAGATCGGAGTTCACCCCGAAGTCCTGGATCAGGGCATCGACAACGGTTTTCCTCTGCTTCCCCTGTCTGAATGATTCCTGTGAGAGCTGCTCTGCAATGTCGCGACTAATGATTTCCTTGGAGATCAAATGCTCCATAAAGGAGGTCACGAACGGACGGGCCGGAATCTCTGCAGATTCGGGAGGACCTGCAGATCCCTTCCCTTCCACCGTGGGAGTGCGTGGTGCTTCGGGAGTTTCTAGCATCGGTGACACGAAGACCCCTCTGTTTGATGGAGTGAGAACTAATGGTTTACTGTCGACTTCAGACTCTGCGCTTGCTCAATCTTCTGGATCAGCGAAACGACTTCCTCGAACGGGGTGGTCTTGCTGAAGAAGAAGTCCCTGGCAGAATCAACCGCTAGTTTGCGGGTACTTTCGTCGTCATAGCCTGAGACAAAGATGAAAGGGACGTCCCGTGCCTCGGTAAACTCCCGGACATAACTGTGGAACCGGGTTCCGTCCAGCGTCGGCATGAAGATGTCGGAGATAATCAGGTCCACCGGTTCCATTTCCAGAATCTCACGGGCCTGCTTCCCGTCTTCAGCCAGCAGTACCTGGTAACCCTCATCCCGAAGGAGGTTTCCCATCACATCCAGGAATGATCTGTTGTCGTCGACGACCAGTATTTTCATTACCGGCACCTTTGAGTGAATGAATTCAACGTGGTGATGGACAACACAAAGGTTAAGCCAGAAATGAGAAGCCGAAAACTGCCCGGAATGAGCAGTTTTTCGCGCGATGAGAAGTCAGAATTACTCTGAGCAAGCGAAATGGGTTGTTTCTTGCGGTCTTTGGAGGGAGCTGGTGAAAGCAGATACAGAGGAGTGGGCCCTGCAGGGCTCGAACCTGCGACCCGCAGATTATGAGTCTGCTGCTCTAACCAACTGAGCTAAGGGCCCCTGTGGATCTGATACGGGATTCAGCCTGCAATATAAAGAGGCTTTCCCTCGAATACAAGCAAAACACTTGATTCCGAGCCCCGGATCAGCTAAATTAGAGGTGTACTGTATCCTCAATCCTGCCCGCTTTTTACCGACAGGATCACCACATCCCCGCAAAGGCTAGGAGAATCCCATGGCTCGAGGCAAGACCATAACGCACCATTGCGGTCATTGCAACCGTGAATCGAAGATGGAGGTGGTTGGGAGTGTTGAGGAAAATCCTGAAAGGATCTGGTACCGTTGTACCAGATGCAGACATGCCATCCTTCTCGACCTTGTTCAATGGAAGAAGGAGCAGGAGGACGCCAAAAAGAAAGTAGAGCGGTCCCAGTGTATGGAATACCGTCCGGACATTACCTATTCCGTCGGGCAGGCAATTTTCCACTCCGCTCTGGATGATATGGGACGCATTGTCTCGAAAGAAACAACCTCTGACGGAGCACACGCGATTGTGGTCTCGTTCGAGAAGCTCGGCGAGCGCCGGCTCCTCGAGAGTGTCGCAGATCCTGAAGGGTAAGATTCATCTATTGACCGAAACGATTGAAGGAGGTGACAACCGTTGGTTGGTATTGTTGTAGGAGAAAACGAACCGATTGATCGTGCGATCAAGCGCTTCAAGAAGAAGTACGAACGATCAGGAGTTCTGAAGGAATTCAAGAAGAGGGCATACTTTACAAAGCCGTCCGTGAAGAAGAGAATGAAGAAAGTGAAGGCGATTCGGAGGGCACAGCGAACTCTCGCCGAGCAGCCCTGAAGCATTCGCAGCAAAAAAGAACCCCGCCGATGGCGGGGTTTTTTCTTGTCTTTAAACACCGCGGGGATCGTTTGATGGTCCGGCCATCCCACCGAGGCCGGCCGCTCAGTACAACCCCCGACAGGTCAGACAGGATTGCTCTTCGCCTGCGCCTTTATTTCCTGCACTTCTTTTCTGATATCCTGGGCCTTCTTCTTGAGCTCGTTCATTGACTTTCTGACACGGGTCCCTGCAGACTTGTTCCCCTTCTCATAGAACTTGACGAAGTCCTTTTCAAAGGTGTCAATCATGTCGCGCAGTTCCTGGATGCGACTCATGCTGCTCTCCTCCTGGATGTGGTGAATTAGTGTTACCTCTTTGCCTTGCTCTTCTTCTTTTTTCCCTTCTTTGCTGCCTTCCGGAGACCTCTCAGATATTCATCTCTCAGCGTTGCTACAAGCTCTGCTCTCCGGTCATACAGGCGTTTCTGCTTCCTCGGTTTCTTTTTTGCCAGCGCATAGGATGTCATCACCGGCATCGCGATAGTCGAATCCACGTAGGCCACCACGGTATCGCCCAGTTGCGCCGGATCCACCTTTCCCCAGCTCACCGCCTCGGCCGGGGTCGCTCCTGATAGACCACCGGTATCCATGCGGGCATCGGTTACCTGAATGAAGAAATCATGCCCCTTTTCATCGATCTTGAGGATCTCCTGTATCTGCGGCTCAGTCTGCAGGACAAAATTCTTTGGAGAGCCACCCCCGAAGATAATGACCCCGCTCCGGCCTCCCTTTCTTTTTGCTTCATAGACGATCCCCGATGTCTCATTCACATCGAGCAAAGGATCAAGTCTCATCCGATATCCTGACAGCTCCACCTCCGCGACATTCATTCCGATGGAGCTGTCTCCCGGGGAGGAGGTGTAAACAGGAACGCCGCATTCATATGCGGCGGCAAGAATCGACTTCACTTTCATTTTGAGAACCTTCTCCCGTTTCGCTACATACTTCCCGAGAATGTAGTGAAACTCGGCGGTCCCCATTTCATGCTGAAATTCATCATTTCGGAACACGGTTCGGAGAAACTCATCTGTTCTGAGCAGTACACCGTAATCGAACAGGATATCGTAGATCCTGATCACGCTCTGCTCTCTCAGGATTCTGTCATCGATGAACGGTGTTCCCTGGTGGAGGGTTTCGCCAAGGGCGAAATGAAGATCGTGGTAGAGGTTCGCACCGGTCGTGACGATCCAGTCGACAAACCCTGCTTTGATGAGCGGAACAATACAGGAGCCGCCCAAACCTGCAGGTGTCAGGGCGCCGGAAAGGCTTAGCCCGATCGTTACATCAGGCCGGATCATCTTGTCTGTGAAGATCTTGCATGCCTCCCTGAGGCGGCCGGCATTGTATGCCTGGAAGTACTCGTCAACGAGGGTGGACACAGGGACGTTCTTTGGGATCGGAGATCGGACGATCCGCTTCCCCCTCAAGTACTTGCTGTTATGGGATTTCATTCACTTTGAAGATTAGGAAAGATGTCCTATTCCTTGGTTTTCGGGAATATACTAAAACAGAAAGAAAAAGCAAGCAAAATGTTCGGAATTCGGCAGGTATCCCGGCTGTATTCGACACCCCCCCTTCCTCCTGAAAAAAATCTCCGAAAGTTGTTGCTAGAGTTACTGAAAACACCTATTTTTATTTAGACTAAATCTAAATAAGGTATGGATACCCAGGCAGCATTCGACATACTGACCAACTACCTGAAAGCGGGAAAGCAGCGCGCCACTCCGGAACGGTATGCCGTCCTGGAGGCGGTCCTTCAGATCCAGGGACACTTTGACGCCGAAGCACTGTATTACAGAATGATTTCAAACGGGTTTAAGATCTCCAAGGCAACGGTCTATAATACACTCGATCTCCTCCAGAACGCCGGACTCGTGTCGAAATACAGGTTCGCCGAGAACACATCCCGCTATGAAAAAGCGTTTGGGAAACCGAACCATCACCATATGATCTGTCTCCAGTGCGGTGACATCATCGAGTTCATCAACGAGAAACTCGAGCGAATCCAGAACGACGTTTGCACGGAGAAGGATTTCAACATGCAAAGTTCGACTCTCCAGATTTTTGGAACATGCGCGAAATGCAGAAAAAAACGATAACGGTCAACACAAGAAAGGTCACCCCGAACGCCGTGGCTGACCATTCCGGTCGATCAGGGGATATCACACCCCCCCTTCCCTGTTCCTCCCTTCTGGAAATGAAGCCCGGAGAAAGGGGAATCATCCAGCGGATCGAGGCTGGAATGCCCGAAGTACGCCGTCGGCTTCTTGAGATGGGACTGGTCTGCGGAACGGCAATCGAATGCGTCCGTTTTGCTCCTCTTGGCGACCCGTTGCAGGTGCGCGTGGACAGAACCGACGTCTCGATGCGCAAAGCCGAGGCCCGACTGGTTTTTGTAAGGAGAACAGAGTAGTCGTGGACACCCTGATATCCCGAAGCATGAAGACCGTCGCAGTTGTCGGCAACCCGAATTCCGGCAAGACCACAATTTTCAATCTGCTCACCGGAATGCATCAGAAGGTGGGCAACTATCCCGGAGTTACGGTCGAAAAAAAAGAGGGGGACCTGATCCTTCCGGGGGGGTCTTCTCTGAAGATTACCGACCTGCCGGGCACGTACA
>JAOUDE010000191.1 GCA_029859455.1 Ignavibacteria bacterium
CATGAGGCAGATGGCGAGAAACACCAGGTTCTGTTTCTTCCGTTCCGCTGGAAACCATACACCGACGGTAGCGAGTCCCGACCTGTCACGGTACGGCCACCAGACAGCCAGAACGAACAAGAGTCCCGGAAGGAGGATCCCTCCGATCAGTGCACCATTGATGGTGAAGGACCCGAGCGAAACGGTGGTGATCGTGACGATCTCCTGGAGCCAGAGAAAGTACCAGGGGGCCTTCGCGGGATTCGGGGTCACGGTCGGATCAGCCGGTGCTTCCAGCGGAGCCGGGAACAGGAATGAAAGGATGGTCACAATCGCGATCGTCACGAGCGTGACAATCCAGATCCGACGAACGAGATGGGGAACGGCAGGCACCGAGTTTCTCTCTTCATCCACCAGCCTGGTCTGCACGTGGACCGATGATCCGCCTGCGACCCCGAGGAGCGAGTAGCTCTTGGTCGAAACCGGCTCGCTCTTCTCAGGTTTCAGGTTCAATCCTTCCCGGTCAACTGACGCGAGTCCGCCGTCTTTCCGGACGCGCCACATATGGTAGGAGAAGAGAAGGAGAACGATCATCGGGAGGAAGAACACATGGAGGACGTAGAAGCGGATCAAAGCATTCTGATCGATTTCATTTCCTCCCAGGAGGAGATATCTCAGTGATTCACCCACCAGGGGTGCCGCGCTGGCGATATTTGTCCCGACGGTGATCGCCCAGTAGGCCAGCTGGTCCCACGGAAGCAGATAACCGGTGAAGGAGAGAAGCAGGGTCAGAATGAGCAGGACGAGGCCGACGATCCAGTTCAACGGACGATTGGAACCGACGGCGCGCCCGTTCTTGTATCCCCCCGTCAGGAACACCCTGACCATATGAAGAAAGACTGCCGCCACCATCAGATGGGCCGCAATCCTGTGCGAGGTTCTCAGAAACCATCCGAAGGAAACAACGTATTCAAGATCCTTGATCGACATGTACGCACGCTCGACCGACGGGACGTACAGGAACATCAGCACAACCCCGGTAACGACCAGAATGAGAAACAGAACAAAGGAAATCGTCCCGAGCCAGAGCGAGTAGTTCCACGAAAGGCTGGAAAGCGAAATCCTGTTGGGGAACCAGTGCAGAAGGAGATTCTTGACGATCGCATCCCCCGCCTCTTTGTCACTTTCAGGTTTCCAGGTCCAGATAAGAGAGCGATACGTTTTGCGTATTTGATCTGTCACGTTCATGAACACTCCTTGTAAGATCGTAGGGAGACGGAGTTCATACCGTCAGTCTGAAGTACCGGTCAACTTCATCCTCAAGGTTGACAACAAGCTGTCCGTCATCCGGCGCCAGTTCCAGCTTATACCAGCGAAGCGGTTCGGGCGCAGGTCCTTCATAATTCGTCCCGTCAGCATAGAAGCGCGAACCATGGCAGGGGCATTGAAACTCGAACGGAATCTGTACCATCTCGCCGTCCAGTTCCCGTTCTATCGGTTTCTGAAACTTTGAATATCGGACAGTGCATCCAAGATGGGTGCACGATCCTGATATTGCGTAGTAGGACTTTCCCTCCCGGAACAGGTAGAGTCTTTTTTCGTCGAGGAACGTCATCCCCTCGGCAAGGTGATCCGGATATCCGACTTTGAAGCGCCGAGAGGGCTCGTAAAGCACGTTCGGGATCAGAGAGCGAAAGAATTGAAACGTAAACCCGCTGAACCCGGCCAGGGCACCGGCGACTCCCAGTTTCTGGAGAAAGGTCCTCCGGTCAGGCCTTCCGATCTCCCCGGATGCGGATGATCCCGTGTTCGCAGTCTCTTTGTTCATGAATGCTCCTGTTTCACTGAGGCACCTTGTTCACGTTGTTCGTAGTAAAACACTTCCATCGTCATCGCGTCGGTTGGACAACGGATAGCGCACAGCCCGCAACGGATACACGTATCGTCATCCTTGATCATTGCGCTTGCCGGAGCGAGAGGGTTCAGCCTGTACTGTTCCTCCAGTGCCGTCCGGGTCTCATCGTCGATATCCAGCTCGCCAAACGGAACCAGGCTGAGGCAATACTCGGGACAGGCATCCACGCAACGGTTGCACAGCACACATTTTTCCGCATCGTAAATCGTCTGAATGTGGCAAGCGAGGCATCGTTCTGCCTGTTTCACGGCCTGCTCTTCGGTAAATGTGGCTTCCACTTCAGAAATACCTGTACGGCGGCCCAGATCGATAGTCGGCGCCGCTTCGCGCGGATGCTGTTCGAAATCCTCCGGCCTCGTGAAACGGGACGTGGGAATCTTCTCAACAAACAGGTCATGGGTGATGACCGGATCCCCACCGCGCAGATAGGAGTCGATCGAAAGGGCTGCCGTCTTCCCGTTCGCCACGGCATCGATAATGTTCCGGGGACCGAAGGCAACATCACCTCCCGCAAAGACTCCTTCAGCTGTCGTTTTCAAAGTATCGGGGTCGATCCTGATGAACCCGCCGGGAGTAGTCTCGATCCTATCCTCCGTCCTGATGAAGGAAAGATCAGCCTTCTGACCAATTGCCAGAATGACCGTATCCACATCCATCCGTTCGATAAGTTCGGGATCGTACTCAGGATTGAATCTCCCATCGTCATCATAGGTCCGTTTCACACCCCGGAACTCGATCGCCTGAAGCCGTCCGTCCTTTCCGATGAACCGATGAGGTCCGCGTTGGGGATGAAAAATCACTCCCTCCCGTTTCGCTTCCTCGAACTCTTCATTTCCCTGAGAGGTCCGCAGGACCGGCATTTCGCTGAAGGACTCAAGGCTCGCAATATGCACCTCCGCTGCACCCGCGCGGACCGCTGATCTCGCCGCATCGACCGCTTCATGCAATGTGGGAGCTTCTTCATCGGTCCCCCCTCTGAGGGCAGTCCTTGCGGCGTCAAAGGCGACGAAACCGCCGCCGATCACAAGAACTTTCTTCCCTACATCAACACGATACCCCCGATTGACATTCAGGAGGTAATCGATCGCCTTCACAACACCATCCAGCTCCACACCCTCAATGTTGAGTTCGCGTCCCCGCTGAGTCCCGACCGACAGAAAAACCGATTCGAATCCCTCTTCTTTGAGGTGCGAGAGTCCGTATTCTGAGGTCAGTGGTCTGTTGTAGACAATGTTCACCCCGAGGAAAGCGATCTTATCGATCTCTTTTTCAATCAGAGTCCGCGAGAGGCGATACTCCGGGATTCCGTTCCTGAGCATTCCGCCTGCGACCGGGCCTGCCTCAAACACGGTGACAGCGTACCCCATAAGCGCCAGATCATGGGCGCAGGACAGGCCGGCCGGCCCGGATCCAACAACAGCGACCTTTTTCCCTTTTGCCACACCCTTTCGCGTCCCGAGCTGAACTGGAAGATGCCACGCCCATTTGTTCCCTTCCTCCTTCGCGCCTTCAAAGAGTCCCGTTTGCGTATCAGGCTTCAGCGATTCCGCACCGTACCGCTCCGTGACAAAACGCTTCAGCGCCCGGATAGTGACCGGAGCATCGATGCTTCCGCGGCGGCACACATCTTCGCAAGGTGCGGAGCAGACCCGCCCGCACACGCTTGCGAATGGATTCGGGGATCGGGCGGTGAGGTATGCTTCCTCGAACCTGTTCTCACCGATCAACTGGACATAGCGACCCGCATCGGTGCGCACAGGACATCCGATCTGACATGGGACGAGTGATTTCCAGAACTCGATATCCGGAATCCGCACCTGATAGCGATCCTGTTTCAGGTCACTCATATGCTTTCACTTCCTTTCCTGGCAAGCATGACGAGGTCAGGGGAATCATCCACACTGAACGGGCCCATCAATATTCCTCCAAATGTCTGCCGGTCGGTGAAACCTGTGTCCGCGAGAGCTGTCAGAAGTTCCTCCCGTTGAAGCGGTCGAAGAAGAATGGATCGCAGGGAATGGTGGACAGTTTTTTCCACCCGACTCAGCCGAAGAATGTTGAAAACAATTTCCTGCGGCCGGCGATCCTGGAAATCATAAAAACGTATGAAGGTCACACCATCCGCTTCTCTGATACTCTGCACCCGTTCCCCGCTCCCGAGGATCCGTTCGTAGTTCGGAATCTGAAGAAAGAGCACACCGCCAGGCCGAAGAAGACTGAAGCACCGGTGAAGTACGATCATGAGTTCCGCAGAAGTCAGACAATGAGAGAGTGTGTTTCCGAGACAGAACACGGCATCCACAGGACCGAGCCGGGAAGCGTCGATATCCTGAAGAAATGACTCCTCGGTGGCGACCTGCAATCCAAGTTCTTCTGCGTGTCCTTCCAGTCTTCGAAGCATCAGTCCTGATGCATCAATCGCCGTCACCTGAACGCCCAGCTGGGCAAGAAGGAGTGAATGAAATCCTGTTCCCGATCCGGCATCAACCGCTGTATGGATACGGTACCGTTCAACCAGAAGTCTGAAGAACGGTTTCTCGCGCACGAACCGGGAGGAGAAACCGGTCATCCGGTCATACTCTTCGGCCAGTTCATCATAGAACCGGGTGATTGCGGGTTCTGAAACAACATTGGAATCAGTCATTGGGTCCATACTCAGGAACATCTCCCTGAAAATGCTGGTAGGAACCGAGCCGTGGAAAGCGATAGAGATACTCATCCTTCGAAATCTGATTTTGCCAGTGTCCTGTGAGTATCGCAGTACCGGTAATCGCCATGAAGAGCCCCGTTATCAGGAGGCCGACCGCCCACCCGGGAACCTTCCGGCTCTGTGGACCAATCGCGACATGCAGTGTATCCTTCACGGGGCAGGCATCGACGCAGGAAAGACAGCTGGTGCATTCGTCGCTCCAGACGCGACCGATCGGACGACTTGCGAACAGATTCCCCGTGCTGTGAACCTTGATTCCGGACGGACACGCTTTCGTGCAAAGCTCACAGTCGATACAGCTGCTCTTGACGCGCGTTACCTTCAAGGGACTGAACCAGCCCACGATCCCAAGCAACGCACCGTACGGGCAAAGGAACCGACACCAGAAATTCTTGATCACGACCGAGAGGCCGATCAGAATCACCAGTGTCCAGAATGCGAACTCCGTCAGTTCAGCAAAGAAATAGAACATCTTGATATCAGCCACTTTGTTGTATGGGCTGTAGATGAACAGCTTCAATGCCGTTTCACTCATCTGTGCAATCGACCAGACAAAGAAGAACAACAGCAGGTACTTCAGTGAGCGGAGCGGGTAGTCCAGCCACCGGGGAACAGAGAGGTTTCGTCCGAAGATCTTCTGACCGAGTGTCCATAGTGATTCACTCAGGGTCCCGATCGGGCAGAGCCAGCTACAGAATCCCTTTCGGGCTACCCAGGACACACCGAGAATTGCCAGCAAGATGAACAGGGCGGATGGATGAATCTCGTAGATG
>JAOUDE010000192.1 GCA_029859455.1 Ignavibacteria bacterium
GATCCATCTTGCCGCACGGGCCGGCGTGAGGCCGTCCCTCCTGCAGCCGGAGCTCTATTATGATGTGAACGTCATGGGAACAGTCCGCCTGCTCGAGACAATGCGGCGGAACAGCGTCACCAGGATGCTGTTCGCCTCATCTTCCTCCGTGTATGGCAACAATCCCAAGACACCGTTTTCGGAGAGCGACAATGTCGATATGCCGGTCTCCCCGTATGCGGCGACGAAGAAGGCGGGCGAACTGCTCTGCCATACGTTCCATCATCTGTACCGGTTCGATATTTTCTGCCTGAGGTTCTTCACGGTCTATGGTCCGCGGCAACGGCCTGAAATGGCGATCCACAAGTTTGCCAGAGAGATCATGGAAGGAAAACCGATCACGATGTATGGTGACGGGACATCACGGCGGGACTACACTTACATTGATGATATCATTGACGGAATCACCGGGTGCTTCTCGTCCCTCAAAGGATATGAAGTTCTGAACCTGGGAGAATCTCAGACGATCACACTCGCCGATCTGATCGCGACCCTCGAAGAAGCGATCGGAAAGAAAGCAGATCTTCGACAGGAGCCGATGCAGCCGGGAGATGTGGTCACAACCTTCGCTGATATCGAAAAGGCCCGGCGTCTGGTCGGATACAACCCGCGCTGGCCTGTCGACAAGGGGATCGCCCGGTTCGTTGCGTGGCTCCGGGAGATGGATCCCGAAATCGTTCAACACATTCAATCAACTAAACGCTAAAGAACGAACATGAAGAATGAATTCCTGAAGAAAATTGACGCGAAGGAAGCGGTGGTGGGAATCGTCGGGCTGGGATACGTGGGGCTTCCGCTGATGCTCTGCTTTGCCGAGAAGGGTTTTCACGTTGTCGGACTGGATGTGGATTCCCGCAAGACGACCGATCTGATGAACGGGAAATCGTATATCAAACATATCCCTGCAGAACGGATCCGGAAGGCGGTCGATTCCGGCCTGGTGAAGGCGACGGTCGACTACAGCGAGGCGAAGAGCTGTGATGCGATTCTGATCTGCGTTCCGACTCCGCTGAGCAAGAACCGTGAACCGGATCTCTCCTATATCGTGGCGACCTGTGAAGCGATTGCGCCTCATCTGAGGAAGGGCCAGCTGATCGTTCTGGAATCGACCACCTATCCCGGGACGACGGAGGAAGTCATGGTGCCGCTGCTCGAAAAGAGCGGGCTGAAGACAGACAGGGATATCTATGTCGGATTCTCGCCCGAGAGGGAGGACCCGAACAGGACCGATTTCAGTACCGCATCGATCCCCAAAGTGGTCGGTGCAACATCGCCTGACGGGCTCGCTGTTGCGAAACATCTCTACGAACAGGTGATCGTGAAGATGATCCCGGTTTCATCCCCGTCCGTTGCCGAGGCGACCAAACTGATGGAGAACATCTTCCGTTCCGTAAACATCGCGCTGGTCAACGAACTGAAGGTCACCTTCATGAAGATGGGGATCGACATCTGGGAAGTGATCGAGGCGGCGAAGACGAAACCGTTCGGTTACATGCCGTTCTACCCGGGGCCCGGGCTGGGAGGCCACTGCATTCCGATCGATCCGTTTTATCTGACCTGGAAGGCGCGGGAGTATGATGTGACCACCAAGTTCATTGAACTGGCAGGAGAGATCAATACCGCAATGCCCGATTTCGTGGTCTCCAGGGTGATGGAGGTCCTGAACATGTTCGGGAAGCCGCTGAAGGGTTCGAAGATTCTCCTGATGGGACTGGCCTACAAATCGAATGTGGATGACGACCGTGAATCGCCCTCGTATCATCTCATTGAGAAACTGGAGGGGAAGGGCGCGACGGTCAGCTATCATGACCCGCACGTGCCGGAGATACGGCCTTCACGGGAATACGCGAAGTACGCGGGCCGTACGTCGGTCCCGGTCGAAACGGGCTATGATCTCATACTGATCTCCACGGCGCACGATGCGTTCCAGGGGATCGACTGGGCTTCGCTCAAGACTCCGATCGTTGACACCAGGAATCTTATCCGCGACGGCGGGGAACTGGTATTCAAGGCTTAGGGAACGAACTGAGGAAACAGAACACAATGCGTTATCTGGTTACGGGGGCCGCCGGATTTATCGGCTCCAACATCATGGAAGAGCTCCTTCGCCGCGGGCTGGAGGTCAGAGGGATCGATAATTTCGCAACCGGGAGAAGAGAGAACGTGGAAGCGTTCCTGTCGAAGACGGAGTTCATCGAAGGCGATATCCGGGATGCCGGGACAATGCGGAAAGCGATGGCAGGTATTGACGTGATCCTCCATCAGGCAGCGATCCCTTCGGTTCCGCGTTCGATCTCCGATCCGGTGACGACGAATGATGTCAATGTCAACGGGACACTGAACATCCTGAATATCGCCCGGGAGGCAGGGGTCAGGCGGATTGTCAACGCCTCTTCCTCGTCCGTCTACGGGGACTCGCCGACGCTGCCGAAGAACGAAGAAATGGCAACCAATCCGCTGTCGCCGTATGCTGTCTCCAAACTTGCAGCCGAGCGGTATTGTTCGGTGTTCTCGAAGATCTATGGCCTGGAGGCGGTCTCGCTCCGCTATTTCAACGTGTTCGGGCCGCGCCAGGACCCGACATCCCAGTACTCGGCGGTGATCCCAAAGTTCATAAAGGCGATGCAGGCGGGTGATCAGCCGATGGTATACGGGGACGGCGAGCAGTCACGAGATTTCACCTATGTTGCCAATGTTGTCGAGGCGAACCTGCTCGCCGCGGAGGCGGAGTTCGAGGCAGGCGTCTCGGTGAACTGCGCCTGCCATGAGCGGACAACCCTGAATGATCTGGTGAAACAGTTGAACGTTCTGCTCGGGACGAAGATCGCGCCGCAGTATGCCGATCCGCGCCCCGGTGATATCAAGCACTCGTATGCGGATATTGGACTCGCAAAGAAGACGATCGGATTTTCGCCCGCGATCGGTTTCCGGAAGGGACTGGAGTTGACGGTCGACTGGTACGGGGCGGACAGGAACAGATGATTGCACATAATTTTTGAGGTGATAGAGTGAACGTCAGTATTTTCGGGCTCGGGTATGTCGGAACGGTGACTGCCGCGTGCCTTACGCGGTACGGACACACCGTGATCGGTGTCGACCCCAATGATTTCAAGACAGGCTGCATCAACAGCGGGAACTCCCCGATCGTGGAGCCGGGGCTCGATGAGCTCCTGCGCCAGGGAGTGGAGTCACACCGGCTGTCTGCGACCGAGAATGCGGAAAAAGCCGTGCTTGCCACCGATCTGTCTCTGGTCTGTGTCGGTACACCGAGCAACCAGAACGGAAGCCTCGACCTTGACTACGTCTGGCGGGTGGCGGAACAGCTCGGGAAGATTCTGAAGAAGAAAAGCACGTTCCACGGAGTGGTGATACGGAGTACCGTCCTTCCGGGGACGGTCGAGGAAGTGGCGCGGCGAATCGAGGAAGCATCGGGAAAGAAGCATGGAGAGGGGTTTGGCATCGCATCGAACCCGGAGTTCCTCCGCGAGGGGACGTCGGTATATGATTTCGACAACCCGCCGTATACCGTTGTCGGAACCGCCAACAACAAGATGAGATCATTGCTGAATGATCTGTACCAGAAGGTTTCTGCGCCGATTCATTTTGTGCAGATCAGGGAGGCCGAGCTTCTGAAGTATGCCTGCAACGCGTATCATGCCGTGAAAGTTGCGTTCGCGAACGAAATCGGCTCCATCGCGAAGGAACTGAGCATCGACAGTCACGCCGTGATGAATATCTTCTGTGAGGATACGAAACTGAACATTTCGGCGGCGTACCTGAAGCCGGGGTTTGCGTTCGGAGGGTCGTGTCTGCCGAAGGATGTCCGTGCGATCACGCATGAGGCGCGAACGCTCGACCTGGAAACACCTCTCCTCACTTCGCTCATTCCGAGCAACGACTATCAGATCCAGCGTGCGGTTGACTGGGTCATTGGACAGGGAAAGAAGAAGATCGGAATACTCGGACTGAGTTTCAAAAGTGACACGGATGACATGCGCGAGAGTCCGATCGTCCGTATGGTGGAAACCCTGGTGGGCAAAGGATATGATATCTCGATTTATGATTCGAACGTCAGTCTCTCCCGTGTCCTGGGAGCAAACCGGAGTTACATCGAGCAGGAGATCCCCCATATTTCAACCCTCCTGAAGGAAGAGATCGACCAGGTTCTGAGCGATGCCGAGGTCGTCGTGGTGGCGAACAGGGGAGCGGAGTTCGCTCCGGCCCTTTCAGAAATCTCAGATGGCGTGGCGGTCCTTGACCTGGTACGGATCCTGGACCCCGGGCAGCAGCCTCCATCGCGGTATGAGGGGGTTGCGTGGTAAATCCCCAATCACGTGACCGTCATCACACCACCAGAGACAGGAACTGCTCATTCTATTCGACCGGATTCAATAGACCGGCCCGGGCGGTAGTTGTACCCTGGATCACATGAATACCGGCTGGCGTTCCGTATTGTTGTTCTAACGCACAGCAGGGTCGAACGAAGTCGGGAATGAGTTGCATGCGAGCGTTCTCCGGTGTATCTTTTGGTGCACCTCAGAGAACCTCCCCGGTCTCTTCACACTGACTCGGTCTCCCCCTGCTGAAGAACCCTGGACGCCACAATCGTGGATACGATCTTACTCATTAACGCAAAGAGAATGGCCGCACAGGGCCGAGCATGAAAGGCAATCATTCAGCGCTTTTTGACATCCTGAAACTGGAGGAATCGGCTCTTGCAGGGCTTCCGGTTCAGGACGACCTGGACAGATTCCTCTACGAACGCTATCTCGATAAGGAATCACGGGGAGGATGGAAGCTGAAGGCGTACTACGCCCTGAGGCCATTCATTCCGAGACCGGTTCAGCTGATGCTCAGGAAAAACTACACGGCGAAACAGGAGGCGAGGAGTTTCCCCGCATGGCCTGTTGAACCGGTGATTGCAGACGCGGCCCGGAATGTTCTGACCGCAGCGGCGGGGAAGGGTCCCGTCCACAGACTCTCATTCTGGCCGAAGGACAGGAAGTTCGCGTTCGTCATCACTCATGACGTCGAATGGGATGCGGGACTCCGGATCGCACCTGACATTGCCGCGATCGAACAGCGCCACGGGTTCACTTCCTCCTGGAACATCGTTCCGGAGCGGTATCCGATCGACTGGAAGATCGTCGATCGTCTCCGGGCAGACGGGTTTGAAATCGGTGTGCACGGGCTGAAGCATGACGGGAAGCTGTTTCAAAGCCATAGCCTGTTTCAGAAGCGGTTGAAAAAGATACACCAGTATGCAAAGGATTGGAACGCGGTCGGCTTTCGTTCGCCGGCAACTCTCAGGAACCTGGAGTGGATGCCGGAGC
>JAOUDE010000193.1 GCA_029859455.1 Ignavibacteria bacterium
TCCTTCTCGGTGTCGATATTTTCGCCTATGCCCTGACGACGAACAACAATGGACTCCGGCTCCAGGTGGATGCCCTTGACGGGTTCTTCGGCGGCCACCTCCAGTATTCTCAGCGTATCCGCACGTCGACCATTCATGTCCGACTTCGCATCCTTCACCGGTCCGCCCATTTTGTTGACGGGCATATCGATCCCTCCACAGGGACATGGGCTGGAGGCCGTGAACCGATTCCCTACACGCGTGACCTGGGTGAGCTGGTGGCAGGACTAGATCTGAAAACAGCACCGGGGACGGTCCGGATCTACTCAGGGATCAGCTATTCAACTCTCGTAAGACCGACCGCAATAAAGCGCGTTGCGGGGCTGGCCGGGGCCGAGTTCCGGACAACTGATTCAACATGGTCCCTCTTCGGGAAGCCATTCAATCTGTTCGCGGCATACAATCTCTCGCTGACCGGCATCCCGGCCTACCTCGGGTCCAATACGATCGAAACAGGGATTCGGTTTGGAAGCTGGTCGTCAACGGGGGTAATGATCCTTGCTTCGTACCACGGCGGGCCGGAAATCTACGGCCAGTACTATGACCTGAAACGCGATTACTGGCAGATCGGATTTTCCCTGGACATCCGGTAAAGCCGCGCCTCATTCCCCCCTGCTGTCCGGAAGCAGGTCACTCGAGCGGTCTCTGAGTGCCTGGATCACAAGGTCGATAAGATCATTCAGATCGATCCCCGCCTCCTGCGCTCCCTGCACGATGTGCTCACGGCTGACCCCGCGTGCAAAGGCTTTATCCTTCATCTTCTTCCTGACGGAGGAGCTCCGCAGATCGGCAAGACCGTTCGGGCGGACCAGCGCACAAGCCATCACAAGTCCGCTAAGCTCATCGCATGCAAACAGAGCCCGGGCCATCGTCGATTCACGCGGGACATTCATCTCCGGCACATGCCCGAGAATTGCAGTCCGAATCTCCTCCGGATACCGATGCTCCTTCAGGATCCGGTTCCCTTCGGTGGGATGCGCCGGAAACTCCGGGAATCTCTCGTAATCGAAGTCGTGAAGAAGTCCGGTGATGCCCCACACAACCGGATCACCTCCGAACTTTTCTGCACAGGCGATCATCGCGGCCTCGACAGCGAGCGCGTGCTTTCTCAACCCGTCGCCCTTCGTGTACTCATGGAGGAGCCTCAGCGCGTCCTCCCTTGTGGGGTTTGCGTCAGTCATCTTCTGCCTGTTGATTCTGAACAGTTGGTCTGCTATACTTCGGTCCTATGACAGTCACCATACTCGCGGTTTTCTTTCTCGTGCTGATGCTGGCATTGACGTACCTTGGATACCGGTTCGTGATCAGAAAAGGAGTCAGCAGACACGAAGCGCATGTCGGCCAGTGCAATCTGTGCCGGAAGGAGTTCGACCTCACCAGGCTGATCGAGCGGTCCTCGGGTGATTCCCGGACCTATCGGTTCTGTGAACCGTGCGTCCGTTCCCTCTCCGATGAACTGCTAAGCCGAAACTGATGTTTCCGCCTGAAACGCGGGACACAGTTTCGCAACGACACAGCGGCTGCAGAGCGGCTTGCGGGCCTTGCAGGTTTTCCTCCCGTGCAGTATCAGCAGAGATGAAAGATCGATCCAGTCTGCTTTCGGAAACAGCTTCATGAGATCCTGCTCAGCGCCCGTTGCCGATTCCGATTCTGTGAACCTAAGCCGTTTCGCCAGCCGGTGGACATGTGTGTCCACGACGATTCCCTCCGTGATTCCATAATACTGACCAAGCAGAACGTTGGCGGTCTTACGGCCGACCCCCGGGAGCCGGACCAGTTCTTCCATCGACCGGGGAACAATACCGCTGTGTTCATCGGCAATCATCCTGCTGCAACCAAGGAGGCTTCTTGCCTTCATGCGGAAGAATCCTGTACTGCGAATGATCTCTTCCAGTTCCTCCCTATCCGCATCGGCGAGCGAGCGTGGGTCCGGGTACCGCCTGAACAGCACCGGGGTGACCCTGTTCACCCGTTCGTCGGTACACTGTGCGGAAAGGATCGTTGCAATCAGGAGCTGGAATGGTGATTGATGTTCAAGAGCTGTGAAAGCACCCGGGAATTCCTTCCTCAGCAGCCGGACGACCTGCCCAGCACTCGGTGCCTTCGGTTTCACAGCGCTCTGCGTCTTCCTACCCATCGATTGCGACCGATTGTGCAAAGCTGACCTGGCGTGTAACCATACTTCCCCGGTCGAGAAGGGCCGACCGAACGACAGGATTCGCATCAGTCCCTGCCAGGGCAGAGACTACTTCATCGAGTCGTTCCCTTTCTCGGAAGTTGATCCTGAGGATAAACTCTGCGCCAACGCCGAGACCCAGTTTCCGCTGCCAGAGCGATGTTGAGAGGCCGATTGATCGTTCCACTGCAGA
The DNA here is from genome assembly GCA_029859455.1 of Ignavibacteria bacterium. Classification (GTDB taxonomy): domain Bacteria; phylum Bacteroidota; class Ignavibacteria; order UBA10030; family UBA6906; genus JAOUDE01. Next base: position 2,409 of record JAOUDE010000193.1, read on the forward strand.
GAGCATTTCAACGAGCTGTTTTCGGAATGGGGCATACTTGATCACATCCGGATCCGGCTTGGAAAAATAGAGGCTCGACTCATGAAAACCATTCGACAGCTGTTCGGCTGCGGTTCCCGTCCCCTCCCGGAGAAGATTGTAAACCGCGTATGAATACTGTCCGAATTCCTTCAGATGTTTGCCATGTGTTCCGCCGTAGATGCCCAGAACGTCACGGACGAGTATTTCGAGGTTGTCCAGATTTTCACTTCCCTGGATGACAAAGGAAGACTCATAGACGGATGAAGGGAGTGTGCCTGAGAACCCAAGGTCCTGAAGGTACTCCTCTCCCTTCCGGCACAGCTTTCTGGCGAAGGGATCCCTCGGAGCGATTTCAATCACTTCTGTTTCGGTCGACCGCATCAGACCTGAAACTGGACTTTCCTGTCGGCTCCGGACAAGCGCGTTGAGAATGTTCTTTTCGATTCGGGGGTCGGTCGTCCCGACCAGCGCGGAAATGGAACGGGCAAGGGTACGATCCAGGTTGTCTCTTTGTTGCAACGCAAAGGTGTGGAAGCGGCGGCTCTCAACATGGAGATGCTCATGAAAGGAGCGCATCGTGTTTCGGTAGTCGGACGGTGTGACGGAAGAGATCCGCTGGTGCAGTGCGCAATAAGCGATGAGCCCGGGCGAACGACCTGATGACTCACCCCGCGTCTTCATTCGCTCCCGTTGGCACCGAAGAAGATCTGATACATCTCATAGAAGTGGGATTCCTCATGTCGCATCATCTCTTCGAGGCACTTTTCCACCGTGTAATGCTGGATCTCCGGGTGGGCGCCTTCACGCTTCCAGTGGTGATCGTCGAGAGCATTCAAAAGCGACACAAGGCTTCTGCGCTGGCCGTCGAATTCCTTCATCCGCGGCTTCAGATCCGCATCGGTGAAATTTCTGGTGCAATGATTATTCAGGAGAGGCGGTGAGAGGACTGGGGCATCCTCCTGGAGGATCTGAGAGAGCATGGCAACGAATCCCTCCTGAACTTCGGCAAGATGGAGGGTAATATCTGCAAGCGAAAGACGGCCGTTCGGGCCCCGGTCTTTGAGTTGATCCTCCGTAAGCCCATCGACGAAACTTCTGAGTTCGTCCAGATGGTCGTTGAGCCTGGTCGCGATGAGTGTCTTTAAGTCCATTCAGATTCTGTCATCACTCCACCCAACATACCTATTTGATCGATGATATTCAATCAAAGTCCGTCCGTCAAACACCAGCCTCCTGCAACCCTGCAACAGGACTGTACAGCTCGACGAACCGGGTAAGGTGGTCCAGGATAGGCTGAGCCTCCGTGAATTGCATCAGCTCCATCCTGATGCGCGAGACATGCGGGAGTCCCCGGAGAAGACCGGAATAATGCTTTCTTAACTCGATGACTCCTGACCTCTCGCCTTTGTACTCCACTGACAAACGGAGGTGTTCCTTCAGCAGAGTGATCCGCTCTTCCATGGTTGCTTCCTCCGGCAGCTCACCTGTCGCAAGATACTGCTTCGCCTGGCGGAAGATCCACGGGTTCATCATGGCACCCCGTCCGATCATGACCGCGTCACAGCCGGTTTCCGCAAAGACCCGCTTGACATCCTGAGGCGTCACAATATCGCCGTTCACGATCACCGGGATGGAAACAGCCTGTTTGATCTTCGGGATCCAGCTGTAATCCACCGGACCCTTGTGCCCCTGATCCCGTGTTCTGCAGTGCACGGCGAGCGCCTGGATGCCGACTGCCTCACACATCTTCGCAACGTCAACGATGCGCACGCTTGTCGCATCCCACCCGAGGCGAGTCTTCAGAGTCACGGGAAGCTTCACCGCTTTGACAATGCTGGAGGCAATCCGTTCCATGCGGGGCAGATCTTTCAGCAATCCGGCACCGGCTCCGCGCATCGCCACATTTTTCACCCAGCAGCCGCAGTTGATGTCGATCAGATCGGGATTGAGTTCTGCGGCATGTCGGGCCGCGTCCCCCATCGCATCGGATTCCGCACCGTAGACCTGGATACCGATCGGCCGCTCCTCCTCGCTGAAAACCATTTTTTGATATGTCTTCGCCGAGCCCCGGATCAGCCCTTCGGCGTTCACGAATTCCGTGTACACCATGTCGGCGCCAAGACGCTTGCAGATCAGCCGGAAAGGCAGGTCTGTCACATCTTCCATCGGTGCGAGAAAAATACCGTTGTGGAATTCTGCAGAGCCGATTTTCATGAGAGAAAGATACCTAAATGAAAAAGGAAAAACAAAAAAAAGGGTCCGGACCGTGTTCGTCCGAACCCCTGATCATCAGGAAAGTGTTGTACTATTTGAGGAGGATCATCCGTCGTGTCTCAGTGAATCCATTGGTCTGCAGCCGGTAGAAATACACCCCGGAACTTGCCCGATCAACGGCGTCGAATTTCGCACGATACGACCCTGGTTCCATGATCTCATCAACCAGCACCGCCTGTTCACGCCCCAGCAGATCGAACACTGTGAGCCGGACCGGACCGCGTTGAGTGATCCGGAAGCTGATGGCAGTCGACGGGTTGAACGGATTTGGATAGTTCTGATCGAGCCCTGCCCTTTCCGGGACCGTCGATGTGATTTCCCGGACCCCGGTTACGATCCCGCTCCCTTCCGTAGCGGTATACGATTGATCTGTCGGAACATCGGTCAGGTACTCCACGATGCCACCCGGCCATCGGATGACGAGCGAATCAATGACGGTGGCATCCCCCAGGCCAAAATGAACATCCAGGGCGTTTTGAGAATTAAAAGAGTTTTGAGCCGAAACTTCCCTCATCTGCCAGGTCGGCGTGCCATTGATCGTTGCTTTCGCGCGGACCATCGTCCCCAGCGCGGAATAGTTCGATCCTGTTGTGCCGCCGATCCCGGTGCAGCGGATCTTTACCCAGTGGTTCCCGGCAGGAAGGTCATTTCTGTACAATCCCTTC
>JAOUDE010000194.1 GCA_029859455.1 Ignavibacteria bacterium
TCCGTCCTGCAATCCGACAGGGTCATTAAACGTCAGAACCCGGCATCCATTAAGGAAGGGTCCAAATTCCTCCCTGTGCGAGCCGCGGTCCATCAGCGAAAGAGCGCCATACGTGCGGCCATGAAACGCGTTGGTGAATGAAACGATCTCGCTCTTTCCGCTCCGGGCGCCATAGCGGCGAACGATTTTGATCGCGCCCTCGATCGCTTCCGTTCCGCTGTTGGTCAGGAACAAGTTCCGGAATCCTGACAGGCGAAGGAGGGCGTCGGCAAGTTCAACCTGCGCGTCCTGTACAAAGAAATTCGAGAGATGGAGGTGTCGGGAGGTCTGGTCCACAATCGCCCGTACGATGCCCGGATGGGAATGGCCGAGTGCGCACACCCCGATGCCGGCAAACATATCCAGGTACCGCGTCCCATCCTTTGCATACAGATACATCCCGTCTGCCCGCTCGATCTCCAGAGGCAATCGGCGATAGGTATTGAAAAACAGCTCTTCTATTTTCCCTGTATGCATCAGTTTGAGTCCGGAGGGGCCGTTTTCGCCCCACGGTTGCACTAAAATACCGAATGTCGCATATTCATTCAATGATAAACGGGTAATCCCTCACCTTCAAACCGGCTTCTTCTTCCTCAAACAACCGAGTAGTATCTGATGGTCATTACGTCCTCAGGAATTCAATCGCACATAGGTCTTGTCAGAGAGGAGAACCAGGACTCAGCCGGCCGGTTTCCCGAGCATGCATCAGGGGCTGTTGCGAACTCAGCTCAGGTCTTCGCCGTGGCAGACGGGATGGGCGGCCATCGCGGGGGGAGGGAAGCGAGTCAGATTGCCATCAGAATCCTCGGCGAGAAATTTGAAGCGGAACCGGCGGACGGAATTCCGGACCGTCTTCGTTCAGCCTTCGAAGCGGCGAACCTCGCAGTTCGGCAGCAGGGAGAGGCGAACCCGGAATTCCAGGGAATGGGGACGACGTTGACGGTCATGGTGTTTTCCGGTGACACCGTGTGCGCCGGACACGTTGGTGACAGCAGAGCATACCGGATTTCCGCGGAAGGGATCGTCCAGCTCACCGACGACCATTCCATGGTAGCGGAATGGCTCAGAAAGGGATGGCTGACAGAGGAACAGGCGAGAAACCATCCGGAGCGCTCCTTGCTCTATCGCGCCCTCGGCGTCGGATCCGATATTTCCGTCGATGTGTATGAAAACATTGCAGCACGGCCGGGAGACCGGTTTCTTCTCTGCACCGACGGACTGACAAATCACGTGTCCGATGAGGAAATGCTTGAAATTGTGATGGCAGAAGAGGCACAGGAAGCGTGTGAGAGGCTTGTTGATCTGGCCCTGGAAAGAGGGGGGTACGATAATATTACCGTCCAGACGATCGTGGTCGGTCCGTGAGTTCCCGGGAAAGAGCGATGTTGATTCTGGAATCGGAGAGTGGTATCTTTTGAAGGATTAGCAATTGTCTTCCCCTGAAATGAGTTGTTTAGAGTACTGAGATCGCCCGGAGGGCCGCATGGCACAGAAAAACTATGTTTCCAATAAGGACGAGTCGGCTCGACTTTTCCAGAGCAGTTTCCTCGAGCTTTTTACGCATGTTCACTGGAGTGTTCCCCTGATCGTGTTCGTTCCGGTGGTTTCGTATTTTCTTTATACTGCAGCCGCAACTCCGGGACTTGCCGTTACAGCCATTACAGGAATGTTCGTGGCAGGTCTGGCGGTCTGGACGCTGACGGAGTATATTCTTCACCGGTATGTGTTCCATTATGAACCGAAGTCGACAATCGGGAAACGGCTCCATTTTCTCCTTCACGGCGTTCATCATGATTACCCGAACGATTCGCTCCGCCTGGTTATGCCCCCGGTCGTGAGCGGACCACTGGCTGCGTTGTTCTATTTCTTTTTCCTGTTTCTGGTCGGCGAGACCCATCTCCCTCCCTTTTTTGCAGGTTTTCTGGTCGGGTACCTCTTTTATGATATGATCCATTACGCCACGCACCATGCCCCGATGAAAGGGACGGTGGGGCTCCTGTTGAAGCACCACCATATGAAGCACCACTACCAGACAGATGATTATAACTTCGGGGTCAGCTCACCTCTCTGGGATTTCGTTTTCAGGACCTATCAGCAGAAAAAGGAATCTCCCGTCGGCGGCTGATTTCTTCAGGTCAGCAGGGTTCAACCACAGCCTCTCCGCGTCCCGGAGAGGCTGTTCTGCTTTGTTTACTCGCCCGTCTTGACTTTCTCCGCCCGCGGTGCTACTATTGGACGCGGAGTGATGCGTTGTCTCCGTTCCACCGATTAAATCCATTCCGTTCCTTCGCTTCACTCCCAGGACTGACGGCTGCCCGGCAAATCCCTCTCACGCAATTCATCGAGACCCTACAAGCCGGTTGCAACCAGAGAGTCAGGACATTCCTTGAACCAAACCACCGGAGGTCCACGATGAAACTGACCCTGAACAATATCGTTATGCTCTTCCTGATTTCGATCGCAGGCCTTGCAGGTGCGGTTGTCATCGGACTGATGATGTACGGGAACGAGGTGTTTGATCCCGGCACGGTCGGCTTCTCTTTTGTCGCGTACGGGCTGACCGGCGCGGTGATCTTTTCTTTCTATCACGTTCGGGGCCTTTCAGAGGCCATCTCCGCGTGCCTGACCGTGAGCGTGATTCAATTCATCGCCAGCCTTACCCTGATCTCGTGGTCGACGGCGGTCATCTGGTCGTTCGGCATGAATCTCCCCGTGATCGCCCTTGCCTTCCTGTTCGAGCGAAAACTGGCTGCGCTCAAATGGGGACGATTTATCGTGGTTGGTGCCTGCTACGGGTCGATGTTCGTCCTCCTGAGTCTCGTGGTTGCCGCCATCCACAGCATCGAGACGATGCCGCCGGAGGTGTTTCAGAAAAATTTTCTGGATGGGTTAATGATCGGTCTGGGGCTGGGGGCGGGGGTTCAGGCTGGGGAGGCCTTCATGGTCTCGTATGAAGAACAAAGAACCAATGCGTGAGAGGAACGCGGCGCGGCCGGCCGGTACTGTTTCTTGATTCTCCCCGGCTTTCATACTACATTGGTGTGAACGTCGGTATCAGAAGCAGAGTAATCATGTCCACCCATCGTGCAGTTGATCAGCGGTCACTCCCCATCGTGCGCGCGCTCTTCCTCATAGTTCTTCTCCTGTCCGTCTCCTCAGGGATCGCGGGAGAGGAGGGATGGGTCGTCCTCGGACACCCGACGACGCGTGACCTCCGAAGAGCCGATTTCATCGATCCGATGACCGGGTGGGCGGTCGGGGACAGTGGTACGGTCGTGATGACATCTGACGGGGGGGTGACCTGGACGACTCAGAACTCAGGGACAGAGTTTGATATCATCGATATCAGTATTGTCGGGGGGCAGTATGGATGGTTCCTTGCCCAGCAATATCCGGTCGATACAATCCAGGAATATGGGACGGAACTTTTCAGGACGACTGATGGAGGCGAGACATGGTTCTTCCAGGAACGATTCGACGAGTTCTACTTCCATGCTGTGGAATTCACTGACGAGCAGAACGGGTTTCTCGGAGGAAACCTGGGAAGGATCCTGTGGACCGAAAACAGCGGGAACATCTGGAACACCGCCGTTATTGACTCCCCTGATTTCGCCCGATGGCCGATCTGGCGGTTTGACTTCTATAACCCGGGTTACGGGATGGCGATGGGTGGATTATTCGATGTGACCGGGCTTGTCTGGAGAACAACAGACGGGGGAAAATTCTGGACTCACCGGCGCGTGGCCGGCGAACCGATTTTCGACTGTCACTTCTTTGATTCCCTCAATGTACTCTGTGTCAGCGGCGATATCGACTTCGGGTCCGGAATGGTGCGGACCCTGGATGGGGGATTGTCGTGGGTGTACACATACCTGGGGATATGGGGGCAGGCAACCTCGGTGAGTTTCAGGACTCCGACGGAGGGATGGTCCACGCTCGGCTTCGCGTCCACCTATATGACCTCGTTCGATGCCGGGGAGACATGGGGATCATCGTTCACCCCGGACAGCACCGCGATGTTCGACGTGACATTTCTGGATTCGACGGTCGGTTATATGGTCGGTGCGGATGGAACGGTTCTCAAGTATTTTACGCCGCCTGTTGCGGTCAGTGATGACGGGTCAGTTCTTCCCGAAGAACCGGGCCTGGGTCAGAATTATCCCAACCCTTTCAATGCCACTTCGAACTTCGAGTTTCGCATTGTGACCGCGGGTGATGTCTCGCTGAAGATCTTCGATCTTCTCGGACAGGAGGTGACAACGGTCGTCGATGAGGTGCTTCCGCCCGGACGATATAAGCGGTCGTTTGACGGGAAAAACCTCTCAAGCGGACTGTATCTGTACCGACTTACAACTGCAGGCTACTCTGAGACCCGGAAGATGGTGCTCCTCAGGTAGCTCCGCCGTGATCCTGTCACGGTTCTCCGCTGCGATTCCGGCAACCTAGCGTACCAGCAGAAGTTTTTTTGTTTCGACAAATCCCCCCGACTCGCCTCCGTCCTGGTGAAAGGCCTTCAACCGGTAATAGTACACCCCGCTCGCATGATCGGAAGCATCCCACTTCGCTTCATGGAACCCCGGACCCCTCGGTTCGTTCACAACAGTTGCGATCTCCCGTCCCAGAACATCGTAGATGGTCAGAGTGACAATGCTCGCGCGGGGAATTTGATACGGAATCGTTGTGCCGGGGTTGAACGGATTGGGGTAGTTCTGGGCAAGGCCGAAGGCGAAGGGGAGTGCTGTTTCCTGATCCACCGAGGTGCCGAGTGATTCAAGGTCGATCGGACTGGCCCAGACCTGATAGATCCCGGTCGAGTTGTCCATCCAGACGGCCCAAAGGGTGTCACCGACCGATGACAGCCCGATATTGTCTCCCTGGTATCCCTGGCCGAGACCACCGATAGGGAGCGGTTTGAAATGGTGGTCACTGACTTCATAGTCGGACCAAGTCGATCCCCCATCGGTTGATCGTGACAGGAAGACGCTCGCGGAATCGGAGGTGGTGGTCCGATCGTCGTAGTAGAGCACATTGACACCGCCCCCTTGGTCGACATGGACAACAGGAAAGTACTGAAGCTTTCCGTTGTTCAGCGGGTCCTGATTGACCCGGATCCCCGCCGACCAGGATGCTCCTCTGTCCGTTGAACGGTGGAGAAGGATATCGGCATCGTTCCCTGCCGGAGTGATGCCCCGCTCTCCCGTGACGATGTAGATCCAGTTGTGCCGCGTACCTCCGCTGTTATCCACGTCGATACGAGGTAGTCCGTTGACGCGGATGTTTGCTTTCTCCGGCAGGACGCCGGTGATACCGTTCATGTCA
>JAOUDE010000195.1 GCA_029859455.1 Ignavibacteria bacterium
CGAGCCGCCGTGGAAGGTCGGACGGCAGTTCTACTGGAACCTGATCGGAAGGGAGCAGCACGTGGCGATGTCGGTCAAGATCTCCACCCTCTATCTCGTTGCGGCGCAGGAGAAAGTGCAGGCGCTTCTGAATGAACATGGCCCGATGATCCTCACGACACGGGGATAGCGCCTACTCACCCGCTCCATACTGCAGGATCGAGTGTACGTCGTACCCCTCAAGTTTCTTCCGCCCGTCAAGAAACGTCAACTCGATCAGGAACGAGACCCCGACGATCTCAGGACCCAGCTCCTTCAGCAGTTCAAGCGCGGCGACAGCGGTCCCTCCGGTCGCAAGCAGATCGTCATGCATCAGCACCCGTTCACCCGGACTGATCGAGTCCTTATGGATCTCGATCGTGTCACTACCGTACTCCAGGGCATATTCCCTGCGGCGGACCGGGGCGGGAAGTTTTCCCGCTTTCCGGATCGGAACGAACCCGGCGCCCAATTCGTATGCGAGGACTGCGCCGAAGAGAAACCCGCGCGATTCGACGCCGACGACCTTCTGAATGCCGAGGTCCCGGTATTGTGAGACGAGTGCTGTCGCCGCAGCCCTGAACGCATCAGGGTCCTTCAACAGGGTGGTAATATCCCTGTACAGAATTCCCTTTTTGGGAAAATCCGGAATCGTGCGGATAAACGAATCGAGGTTCATCAAAGAGCTACCACTTTACCTTCTTTTTTCCAAGGAAGGCCGCTATCCCCTTTTTGCATTCCGGGGTCATCCTGGCCTCGGCGTTCGCCTGCGCGGCAAGGTTCAGAGCTGATTTCATATCAAGGTTGGCAATCTTCCAGATCAGTTTCTTGCTGAGGGCCATGGCCGCGCCGCTGTTCCGGGTGATCAACTCACGGCAAAGCGCTTCCGCCTCTGTTTCAAGAGATCCGCCCTCCGTGACCCGATTGACCAGACCGATCTCCTTTGCTTCACGGGCATCGATGATATGCCCTCTGAGGATAAGCTCACGGGCCCGCCCCTCCCCCACCCTGCGGATCAGGAACGTCATCACCACAGCCGGAATGAAACCGATCCGGACCTCGGTATAACCGAACTGAGCGGAGTCCGACGCGGCAAGAACGATATCACAGACGCTCGCGAGGCCGCATCCCCCCGCCAGAGCGGGACCATTCACGGCGGCTATGACCGGTTTCGGTAAGGTGACAATCATTTCGAAGAGTCGGGCCAGGCGGGTGGAGTCTTCCCGGTTCTGTTGCAGGTTGTTTTCGGAGATCCGTTGAAGGTACGCCAGGTCGGCCCCTGCACAGAACGCGCTCCCGCTGGCGGTCAGAAGAATAACCTTGACATCATCGTCTGCGCCCGCCTGGCGGAATGCTTCGGTCAGCTCGGACACCATCGTGTCATCCAGCGCGTTCCGTTTTTCGGGACGGTTCAGGATGATCCGGCAGACCCGGTCAGCGGAAGAAATGATAATACGTTCGGTCTTCAATCGGCGGTCCGTGAAATGATGCGGGCTAATATAGGGGATTGATGAGGATATTGCAATCAGAACGGATGATATGGATCGGCTGACATGATCAGGGACGCTTTTTCCCGAAGAAGGGCAACAGGAGAGAAGTTAGCACAGAACAAACAGGGGCCGGCCGACAGTAGCACCGGCTCAGCCCCGGTTTAAAGCAACTTACTGCTACACGTCGTAATAGAGACCGAACTCGTATGGATGCGGACGGAGTGCCATCGGCTTCACTTCCTTCTGCATCTTGTACCGGATCCACGCATGGATCACATCTTCGGTGAAGACATCACCCCGCAGCAGAAACTCGTGATCGGTCTCCAGTGCATGAAGCGCTTCTTCAAGGCTTCCCGGCGTGGAAGGAACGTTCGCCAGTTCTTCCGGCTCCATGTCGTAGATATCCTTGTCGAGCGGGTCACCCGGATGGATCTTGTTGATGATCCCATCGAGCCCTGCCATCATCAGTGCGGTAAACGCCAGGTACGGATTGCATGACGGGTCGGGACAGCGGAACTCCACCCTCTTTGCCTTCGGACTCGGCGAGTACATCGGAATCCTCACCGCCGCGCTTCTGTTCCGTTGAGAGTACGCAAGGTTCACCGGAGCTTCAAAACCGGGAACGAGCCGCTTGTACGAATTGGTGGTCGGATTGGTGAACGCACAGAGCGCCGGAGCATGTTTCAGGAGACCACCGATATAATACAGCGCCATTTCGCTCAGGTTGGCATATCCGTTGCCGTAGAAGAGCGGTTTTCCTTTTTTCCAGAGGCTCATATGGACATGCATCCCTGAGCCGTTGTCGGTGAAGATCGGCTTCGGCATGAAGGTAACCGTCCTGCCATGCTGCTTCGCGGTATTCTTCAGGATATACTTGAACATGAGGAGGGCGTCAGCTCCTTCGAGGAGCGGACTGAAACGGAGATCGATCTCCGACTGACCCGCCGTGGCAACCTCATGGTGCTGGGCTTCCACGTTTAGACCGGCCGCCATCAGATTCTTCGTCATTTCATTCCGCAGATCCTGGAAGTGGTCGGTCGGAGGAACCGGGAAATACCCTTCCTTGTAGCGGGGCTTGTACCCCAGGTTCGGCATTTCATCACGGCCTGAATTCCAGCGTCCCTCGATCGAATCAACGTAGTAATAGCTGGAGTGCTCGTTCGTATCGAACCGCACGTCATCAAAGATGAAAAACTCCGCTTCCGGGCCGAAGAACGCGGTATCTGCGATGCCTGTCGACCGGAGGTACGCGTCTGCCTTCTGGGCGATACTGCGGGGACACCGCTCATATCGCTCCTTCGTCATCGGGTCATGCACATCGCAGATCAGGCTGAGGGTTTTCGCTTCGATAAACTGATCGATGAACGCAGTCCGGGGATCCGGCATGATCAACATGTCGCTTTCGTTGATCGCCTTCCATCCCCGGATGCTGGACCCGTCGAAACCGAAGCCGTCATCGAACGAACTCTCTGAAAAATGAACAGCAGGAATCGAGAAGTGCTGCCACTGTCCCGGGAAATCCATGAATTTGAAATCAATCATCTTGACATCCTGATCTTTGATCATCTTCAGGACGCGTGCCACATCTGGGTTGGTCTTTTTTGCCGGCATAGGTTCCTGCTACCTGCTGTTGGTGAGTGATGGGTTTGGGTTAGTCGATCTTGTCAATTCTGACCTCTGATGTCTCTTTCGCGGTCGACAGAACGAGGTGCGTCCTGGTTGTGCTGACTCCCGCCCACGCCTGAATCTTGCCGAGCAGCTTCTCGAGCGATCGGGTATCGGTTGTTCTGACTTTCAACAGATGGCTTGGCTCCCCTGTCACGGCATGGCATTCCAGAATGTCATCCTGTCCCTTCGCATGCGTCAGGAATGAACCGTAATGCTTCGAGGAGTCCACCGTCACTTCGATAAAGGCGGTCAGATTCTTTCCGATTTTTCCGGGATCGAGGACGGCGTGATAGCCGAGGATGACCTCCGACTCTTCAAGCTTTCTGAGACGTTCGCTTACGGAAGGAAGTGACAGCCCCACTTTCTCCGCGAGGTCGTTCCTCTTCATCCTCCCGTTCTTTTGCAGCAGGGTGAGGAGTTTCAGATCAATGGAATCGGACATATACTCAGGGCGTTAGCAATAGAGGGAAGAACAGCAATTGGCCTTAATAAACAAGGTATGCATAACTCAAGACCTTAGAATATAAGGATCGGAAGGCGATTTGTCAAGCGAACCGGAAAAGAAATTATCCGGCGGCCTGCTTTCGGAGAGTACGGATCGCTTCGGGTACCGAGGGTGAACCGAAGACGGCATGACCGGCCACCAGGACATTTGCACCTGCAGCAGCAACCGGTCCGGCAGTCCGTGTATCAACGCCCCCATCCACCTCCAGATGGACCCCCGGCTTCTGCCGGGCGATCAGCGCAGAGGCTTCGCGGAGCTTGTCAAGTGAGAAAGGAATGAACGACTGCCCCCCGAATCCGGGATTGACAGACATAATGAGCAGAAGATCGATCTCTGTGATGATCGGTGTCAACACAGAGACCGGAGTGGCAGGGTTAATGGCGACCCCGGCGCGGGCGCCGAGCTCACGGATGCGGGCGAGAGTGCGATGCAGGTGGGGACAAGCCTCGTAATGGACGGTGATCGTGTCCGATCCTGCCTCCCTGAACTGCTCCAGATAGCGGTCAGGATCACTGATCATCAGATGCGTATCGAGGGGGAGCGTGGTTATCTTCCGGATTGTCCTGATGATCCCCGGTCCGAAACTGATATTTGGAACAAAGTGGCCATCCATCACATCGAGGTGAATCCAGTCGGCTCCTCCCTCCTCCGCCAGTTCGATCTGTTCATGGAGATGAGCAAAATCGGCTGAAAGGACGGAGGGTGCAATCATCAGCTTCTTCATCGTCAGAACTCCCGGGAATCCGATTCGGAAGGACCGAGCCGCGCCACGAATAAGTCGACCGACTTGGTGGTGCCGGCCGCCTCCCCCGCCCTGGGGTACTGGTCGATCACCGTATTTGGGACAAGGTTCATCCCGGTCTGATAGGTTACCCTTCCCACCTGAAACCCTTCAGCCGCAAGCATTTTCTCCGCCTCTGACACAGTCTTCCCCGTGAGATCAGGAACAACCCGGTCGCCGGGGTCCTTCCCCTGAGAGACCGTCACATGAACGTTCGAACCGCGAGCCGTTTTCCCTCCATGGTGGATCGACTGATCAATGATTGTGTTGGCAAAAAAAGTATCGGAGATTTCATGTCCGACAAACCCAAGATGGAGACCGACACGCTCGAGGGCGAACCGGGCATCTCTGAGGGAGAGTCCCCGGAGAGACGGAACCTCAACAAGCTGTTCTCCCCCACTTACTGTCAGATAGATCCGGCGACCAGGTTTGACAAGGGCGCCGGCCTGCGGGTTCTGAGCAACAACAGTTCCTATCGGTGCTCTGGGGTCCGATTTCGTTTCCGATTCCACCGGCTGTAGCCCTGACTGAGTCAGCAAACCCTGCGCCTCCACGAGGGGCTGACCTGTGACCGACGGGACCTCCTGCGTCGTTCCCAGGTCGACATACCATGGCATGACGACGAAGTCGAACAGGAGAAAAAGAAGCACCAGCCCCCCTCCTGCAATCAGAACCTTCTTCAGCATAAGCTTCAACCCTGACAACGTGACGGAACCTGAACAGCACGGTGGAATATAGCAAAATGGAAATGGACTCACAAGAAACTATCTTGCTAAACTATTGGTTTCTTTACATATTACGGGGATGAAGGATGTGATGGTACACTCACAATCACCACCAAGAAATGTCCGCACACCTCTCGAGCGGGCTGTCCTGCAAACGCTCCTGTATTAC
>JAOUDE010000196.1 GCA_029859455.1 Ignavibacteria bacterium
ACCCGCCCCCCGATGAAGGAACACGTGATTCTGACAATGAGCTTTCACCATGGCAACGCCGGTATCATCGCTATCGGGACTGCAAACAAAAAAGGGCTCGTGACGAAGGATGGCGGGATCAACTGGGACGAGGCAAGCTATGGCATTGAAGGGAGCGAGCTTGTTGCCATCGGCTTCGACAGCACGGGCAACGAGTATTTCGCCTGGGGGTCTGACGGACAGGGGTATGCCTCGCGCAACAAAGGAATCGAATGGGAACGAATCGACCCGGGATGGGAAGGTGTGGATCGGTTCCGGATATCGATTGACCGTAACAGGCCGTGGAGCGGAATCGCGCTCATCAATGATACAGGTCTCTACTATACGGAGTCAGCGGGCAAAGAGTGGACCCCCCTTCCTTCTGAACCTCCCCCGGAACGGACGGGAGTTCTTTTCTGGAACGCGCAGCAGAGCATCCTCTACGGAATTTCAGATCAGGGAAATATCTTTCGATTGAACCTGGCACAGCTTGTGCAGAAAACCCGAAAGCGATAATGCGGGGTCAGCTTCTGGGCTTCCTCCTTGTCACTGTGTTGGTATGTTCGGAGAACTGCAGCGGTCAGGACTACGGGCGGCGCGACACAGACTTCACCGTGACGCTCACTGGTCGGACTGAATTCCCCCCCGGCATCGACGCGTTCATAAGAACGACAGAGCAGTATCCCTGCACGGGATACAGGATACGCGCAGGCGTTTCATGGGAGTCCGACACGCTGACGATCGCAATCGGAGGATTCGTTCGCCCGTCTCCCTGTGTACCGCTTTCTGCGGAGGCCACCGGCTCTCTGTACCTTGGCGATATCGGGAGCGGGTCATACATCCTCCGGATCCGTTATCGATCGGATACAGAACTGCACAGATTGCTTATCAACGAAAAGGATGTACGTGTGGAGAGCGGGCCGAACAGTTTCACCCGATTGTTTTTCGGCGAGGGCCCGTGAGTCAGAACCGAAACAGGATGATCATCGTGCTCGTGTTCCTGGGGGGAGGCGCGTATGCCGGTTCCGGCGGGCTGGGTGAGATATTTCTTCCCGGGACACAACCGGGGATTGTGGAGTCCTTCGACTCTCCCCTTCAGTGCATTGCGTGTCACACGGGAGAAAATTCCGGCCTTGAGGTCACCATCGGAAGAGACTGGCAGGGAAGTATGATGGGCCACTCCGCCCGCGATCCGGTCTTCTATGCGGCGGTTGCAATCGCCAACAAGTACCGGAACGGCTCGGGAGAGTTCTGTATCCGCTGCCACTCACCCGGCGGATGGCTCGAAGGACGTTCCGATCCACCGACGGGAGAAGGACTGTTCGGCACTGATCTCGAGGGAGTTCAGTGCGATGTCTGCCACCGCATGAAGGATCCCGCTATTCCGGATTCGACGGCAAACCCCGCTGTCCCCGGAACGGGGAACGGTATGATGGTGATGCAGGTTCCCTTGTATCCGAAACGAGGTCCGTTCCCGGACGCGTTCCAGTTTCACTCGACCCTGCAGGACACGTTTCAGGTATCGCCCGATCTCTGCGGAACATGTCACAACGTGAGCAACCCGTTTTATGCCGATGATCCGGTCACACAGGCACCTCATGAGTACAGCCCTATCGAGAGAACATACAGTGAATGGCTGCTCAGTTCCTTTTCGGCCATGGGGGAGGACGGAACGTGTCAGTCATGCCACATGACAAGGACCACAGGCTATGGGTGTATCGTCCCCGGCGCCCCCCTCCGGGAGAATCTCCCACTCCATGATCTCACTGGTGGAAATACGTTTGTCCCGGACATTCTGTATGATTTCTGGGGCGACGCGGTCGACACCACGGCGCTGCGGATGGGCAAACAGCGGGCCGTAGAAACGTTGCAGCGGGCCGCAACAATGGAGGGAGATGCTTCATGGAACGGTGACACGCTGATCGCCGAAGTGACTGTAACGAACCTGACAGGACACAAATTGCCCACCGGCTACCCGGAAGGGAGACGTGCCTGGCTCTCTGTGACCGGGATGAATTCAGATGGTGACACGGTATTCAGATCAGGTTTATACGATTTCGAAACGGCGGATCTTGTCCATGATGACCAGATCAAAATCTATGAGGCGAAACCGGGATTGACGGCGAACACGGCTGCAGAGTTCGGGCTTGACCCGGGGCCTTCGTTTCACTTTGTGCTCAATGATTCGATCTATTTCGATAACCGGATTCCTCCACAGGGCTTCCTGAACAGCGCCTTCGCGACCCATGGAGCCGCTCCGGTAGGCTACTCGTATGAGGATGGGGCCTTCAGTGACCGGACCGAATACCGGACGACGGAGGCGGTCGCGACCTTCTCCGTTGTTCTGTACTACCAGACAGCAAGCAAGGAATACATTACTTTTCTGCGTGATGAAAACTCGGGCAATCAGTTTGACTGGAATGACTGGGGTGACAGCCTGTACGCGGCGTGGGAGCGGCATGGAAAATCACGGCCCGTTGTCATGGACAGTCTCACGATACCGGTTGTTCCCACAGGGATTCGGGATTCGGAGCAGTTCCCCCTCGAGGCCTCTCTGTTCCAGAATCATCCCAACCCGTTCAATCCTTCAACGACGATTACGTTCGCGCTGTCGGCACCTGCACCGGTCAGACTGGTTGTTTCGGACATACTGGGGCGGGAGATTGCCCTCCTGGCGGAGAGACCGTACCTCCCCGGAACGCACCGGGTTCAGTTCACAGCCGACCATCTCCCTTCAGGAATCTATTTTTACACTCTGTTCGCCGGTAACGATCGCATTGCAACCAGAAAACTCATTCTCATGAAATGATTCGTGGAGACGATGATGGAATACAAATATCTGATAGTCACGAAAGACGTTCATGTCGCCGTGGTTCAGATCAACCGCCCCAAGGTCCTGAACGCCCTCAATATGGATCTGATGGTGGAGCTCGTGGATGCACTGGAGAAGCTTGACAGGGACCGGGACATCGGATGCATCGTGGTAACCGGAAACGAACGTGCCTTCGCAGCAGGGGCGGACATCAATGAAATGACCGATGTGGATGCGATGGAAATGCTTTACAGAGACCAGTTCGCCCGATGGGACCGGATGCGGAAGATCAAGAAGCCGATGATAGCGGCTGTCAGCGGATTCGCCCTCGGCGGCGGGTGCGAGCTGGCAATGATCTGCGACATGATCGTCGCGTCAGAGACGGCAAAATTCGGACAGCCGGAGATCAACATCGGTGTGATGCCCGGGGCCGGAGGGACACAGCGGCTGACGCGGGCAATCGGCAAGGTGAAAGCGATGGAGGTGGTATTGACAGGAAGGATGCTCACCGCTGACGAAGCGTTTCACTATGGCCTTGTGAACAAAGTCGTCCCTGTTGAATACTACCTCCGCGAGGCAGTCTCCCTCGCGCATGAAATTTCCTCAAAAGCGCCTGTTGCGGTCCGGCTTCTCAAAGATGCCGTTCTGAAGTCCTTTGATACCTCCATCGAGGGCGGCCTTGAGTTCGAACGGAAGAACTTCTATCTTCTCTTTGCCTCACGTGACCAGAAAGAAGGGATGAAAGCCTTTACCGAGAAGAGAAAGCCGGAGTGGAAGGGACGTTAACAGGGTTGTTTTTCTGATTTCATCATTTGAACATTTGCTCATTTAACCATTTTGTTTTGCGGACGGAATGACACAAACCTATTCGACAATTCTCTACCAGATCAATGACGGTGTTCTGACGATTACCATGAACCGTCCTGACGTCTACAACGCGTTCAACGAGGAGATGAAGGAAGAGCTCAACAATGCCTTTCGCTCCGCCGAGCGGGACAACGAGGTCCGATGTATTGTTCTGAGGGGAGCAGGCGAGAAGGCCTTTTCCTCCGGACAGGATCTGAAGGAGCACCAGGGAAAGAAGCGTTCCCTGAAAGAATCACTTGAAAAATCATACAACCCTCTCATCCGCAAGATGCGGTCGATCGAAAAGCCGATCATAGGAATGATCAACGGAGTTGCTGCGGGCGCGGGCTTCAGCGTTGCCCTTGCCTCCGACATGAGGGTGATGTCTTCCAATGCAAAACTTATCCAGGTCTTTATCCGGATCGGCCTGGTCCCGGATTCGGGTTCACATTGGTTCCTCCCTCAGATGGTCGGACCGGCAAGGGCGTTCGAATACGCTGTCACCGGCAGGGATATCGATGCGGCGGAAGCGGAGCGGGTCGGCCTGGTCAACAGGGTTGTCCCGCCTGAAAAGCTGGAAAAAGAAACGATGGAGCTTGCCCGCGAGCTTGCCATGGCTCCCACGAAAGCAATCGGCCTCATCAAACGGACCCTCAACAAGGCCTCGTCCACGGATCTCAACGGCATTCTTGACTATGAGGCATATATCCAGCAGATTGCATCCGAGACTGAGGATCACCAGGAGGGCGTGACTGCGTTTCTTGAAAAGAGACCCGCCCGCTTCAAGGGAGCGTGACACTCCTCCTGCAGTCCATTCCGGCACAACCGGGTCACCGACACACTGACACCCCATGAGTACGAACCGACAGACCATCGGGATCATCGGCGCAGGCACGATGGGCAGAGGTATTGCCCAGGTCGCGGCGCAGAGCGGCTTCGAGGTCATCCTGCACGATCTCTCCTCTTCAGCCTTGAAGGATGCTCTCACCGGGATCAAGGAAGGGTTGCGGAAATCGGCGGCGAAGGGAAGAATCACCCCGACTGATGCCACCGAAGCACTCTCCGCGATTCGCCCCAGCAGGAAGCTCAATGAATTCGGATCCGCCGATTTCGTCATCGAGGCGGCTGTCGAAATCATGGATGTCAAGAAAGATATCTTCCGAAAGCTCGACCAGGTGGTCGGCCCCGAAACGATTCTCGCCTCGAACACATCGTCCCTCTCGATCAATGCGATCGCATCACTGACGAAAACGCCGGAGTCCGTCGTCGGGATGCATTTCTTCAACCCGGCACCACTCATGTCTCTCGTCGAAATCATAAAAGGGAAGCAGACCTCAGCGGAGACATTGAAGCGATCATGCGATCTCGCAATGGAGATGAAGAAGACACCTGTCGTGTGTTCCGACACACCGGGGTTCATCGTCAACAGGGTCGCCCGCCCGTTCTATGGTGAAGCGCTTCGCCTCCTTGGAGAAGGAGTTGCGTCGGTGGCGGAAATCGACCGGATCGTGCGGGAGTCAGGTGGATTCCGAATGGGACCGTTCGAACTGATGGACCTGATTGGTATTGATATCAACTTCACCGTCACGCAATCCGTATACGACCAGTTCTTCCAGGAACCCAGGTTCAGGCCGCACCCGATTCAACGCCAGATGGTTGAATCTGGTACACTCGGGCG
>JAOUDE010000197.1 GCA_029859455.1 Ignavibacteria bacterium
TGTCGATCACAAGCGGCGAGGGGGGCGGGATGCCGAGAGACGTCAGCGCCCGGGTGATCTGTTCTTCGAGATATTGTTTCATGGAGTTTGGATAGTGCGTGGTTGTTCAGATTACTTCGGGCCTGCGGCCCGCAATTTCATGTGTGTGGGTTAATCAGATTTCTTCGCTTCGCTCGCAATGACTGATGCAAAAGAGCCACGGTCATTGCGAGGGGACGTTCTTTGTCCCCGAAGCAATCTCCATCCAGACCAGTTCAGACTGCTTCGCTCCGCTCGCAGTGACATTGGCGTGTGACTCAACGGCCCTCGTCATTGCGAGGAGCGAGGTCCGGCTCCGCCGGGACGAGCGACGAAGCAATCTGATTAAAACTCGCCCACCAGATCTCCAGCCAGATCCCGCCACTCCGGATTCACGCTCTGAATCAATCGCTCCTTCGCCCTGCGCGAGCCGCCTTTGATCTTCTTCTCCCTGGTGATAGCTCCGTATGCAGAATCGTGGACTTCATAGTATATGAGCTTTCCGACGCGGTATTTTCGTGTGAAGGAACTGCCTGTACCTGACTGGTGCTCCATCAGCCTGCGGGAAAGATTATTCGTAACGCCGGTGTATAGAACCCTGTTGGTGCTGTTTGTCAGAATATACACAAAGTACCGCCGGTCGGAGAACACTCACTCTTCTTTCCGGCGGGACCAGTTAACTCGGATGGAATCAGATTGCTTCGCTTCGCTCGCAATGACGGTTGCCAATGACCGAAGCTCGTCATTGCGAGGAGCGAGCTCCTGTTCCGTACGGGACGAGCGACGAAGCAATCTGCATCCCGGCTTTCAGAGGGCTTCGGGCCTTCGGCGTCGCAAGACGTGTGCTGCCACACTACCGGGGCTTCTTTTTCCCTGCAGCCTTCTTCCTTGCGACAGGTTTCTTCGTGCCCTTTTTGGTCCCTTTGTCTTCCACTTTGGTGATCACCGCATCACCCCACAGCCGCTCCAGACTGTAGAACTCGCGCGTCTCCCTGTGGAACACATGAAGCACCACATCAACGTAATCGAGCAGGATCCAGTTGACGCTCCCTGCCTCACGGTGCCAGGGATTCATCCCTTCTTCCCGGATCCCGTCTTCGACTGCCCTTGCGATCGCCTTCACCTGAATATCGGAGTCCGCCGAGCAGACGACAAAATAGTCCGTCACCGCCGTCAGCTTCTTCAGGTTCATGATGATGATGTCCGAGCCCTTTTTGGACTGGACAAGGGCGGCTACTTTTTTGGCTAATGTGGAAGAACGCATGGGGCACTTTCCAGGTTAATGAACCGAGGGGATGTCCTTGCGAGGAGTCCCGACCGATCGGGACGACGAAGCAATCTGATACCGGGGTCAGTCAGATTGCTTCGGCCGCCTCCGGCGGCCTCGCAATGACGTTCCATATGAGCATTCCTTCTTTCGTGCTTGTTTCGGATTTCGATATTCGAGCTTCGGATTTCATTTATATGGTCTCAGCCTTCCATAATCTTTCCCGATCACCACCGAGACATCCACGTAGTAGTCCTCATTGATCTGCTGGATGATATTCTCATCGCTGACACCGAGGACCCTTGCAACCCGGATGGCATTCCCGCGGTCACCCGCCCGGTCGATCACCAGTGACTCGTCCACATCGAAGGTACGGTAGTTCCGCATCTCGACGACATCGAACCCGCGCTCGCGGAGGAAGCCGGAGCATTTCGACGCCATTCCCGGATCACCACAGCCGTTGAGCACATCGATCTGGATGATCCCACCCGCGGTCTCCCCGTCTCTCATCGTCTCAACCGATGGATCGATGAACGTCCTCTGAACAAAGGCATACGACAGATAAAGAACCACCGGAAGAAGGATCGCAATCAGAATGTTCAATCCGATTCTGGCCGGATCACGCCGCGGTGCCGGGCCTTCGGGTGCTCCTGTTTTCTTGAACGTATTCATCTCTTCTAATAATGAGAAACGGGACTCATGCGCCGATGACGACGTCATGAATCCCGGATACTGGCAAAACAAACCATGGCGCCATAGCGCCATGTGCTTTTCGCTTCAGAGTTGTTCTTCCGGTAATGCAGAGTGTCGGGTTGCCACTTACCAGCCGAAGTCGCCGAACGAACGGTTCCAGGAGTTCGAATAGAACGGATCGTAGAAACCGTACGGAATGTTCCGGTACTGGACCGTCACAATGGTGTTTTCCCAGGGGCGGTAGTTCAGCTCGGCGCGACTGAGGTAGACGTTGCTGAAATCGCTCTTGCCGAATGTCGCTATTGAGTTGTAGGGAGAATAACTCATGCTGACGTCTGCACGGGCATTGAAGTTCTGAGCGAAGTCATACCGCATGCTGTTCGTATAGGTTCCGAGGGAAAGTCCCTGGCCGTTCATCGACTGATACGAGAAGGAAACGGAATGCTTCATATGAAAGCTGTTCGGATCGAACCAGCCAAACATCAGTGAGGAATTGTCATGCACGATTGCTTCGTTCACCCGCGCCGGTTCTTCGACCTGTGTTTTGAACTGGGCATCGGACCTGCCGGCAAGCAGGATGACCGCCGCCGCGAAAAGCACAACTGCTCGACCCATGATCTCCGCTCCTCGTTGGAATAACTGTAAAAAAGTACTGAAAAGAGAGGCTATTGTCAAACGGCCGGTCGTTCGTCCCTCTTGCCTCTGTTTTCTGCCATCTGCCATCTGTCCTCTGTCTTCTGTCCTCTGTCTTCTGTCCTCTGTCCCCTGTCTTCCTACCGCCTCTCCATCGCCACCCTTGCCTCTTCCAGCTGTTCCAGGGTGTTGATTCCCTGAATTTCGATCGGATTGGCAGCGGTGACACCCCGCACGATCCCGCCACCCTTCCAGAAATAACCGAGCAGGTCAGTCAGATAGTACTCATTCTGAGCATTCGACGGCGTGATGTGCTTCAGTCCGTCAAAAAGCTTCCGTGCATCGAAGAGATAAATGCCGGAGTTGATCTCTCGGATCCCCTTCTGGTCCTCGCTCGCATCCTTCTCTTCAACAATCCCGGTGACATCCCCCTCGCCGTTTCTGATAATCCGGCCATAACCGGTCGCGTCATCCAGGAGGGCTGTCAGCACGGATACGTCAGCTCCGCTTTCCCGGTGTTCCGTTATCAGCGTGCTGACCGTCGCCCCGGTGAGCATCGGGACATCGCCCGACAGAACGAGGATATCACCGTCGAAACCTTCGAGCGTACTCTCCGCCTGCATCACCGCGTGGCCGGTCCCGAGCTGGGGTGACTGTTCCACACAGACCACCGACGGCCCCTTGTCCGCCAGGTACCCGATCACCGAGTCTTTCTGCCAGCCGACGACAACAACCGTCTTCACAGCGCCGACTCCGAGTGCAAGGTCAACGACATGACCGATCAGCGGCTTGTCGTTGATCGGATACATCACTTTGGCGATCGACGGATTCTTCATCCGTGTCCCCTTGCCTGCCGCCATGATGACGACTGCCAGTCTGCGCTGCTGTTTCATGGAATCCTTACGTGACAATTGTCGATCAACCGGGTTTTGCCATAGCGGACTGCAAGGGAGACGAGAACATCCTGTCCGCGTTGTTTCTCTGTTATCTCTTCCAGCGTGGCGGCATCCGCAAGTGAAATGTAGTCAATAACACCGGAGGTCGCACTGATCATCTCCTTCATCTCCTGCCGGATGCCGACAGGGTCCGCCGCGCCGTTTGAAAGCTGTTCCGCCGCAAGCCGCAGTGCACGGTAAAGCACCGGCGCTTCCGCGCGCTCTGACGCTGTCAAAAACATATTGCGTGAGCTCTGAGCCAGACCATCCGCTTCACGCACAATCGGCATCGGGATAACCTCCACATCCAGATCAAACGACTTCACGAGAAACCGGATCACCGCCACCTGCTGGGCATCTTTTTGACCGAAGAACGCCACATGCGGCATCGTTATCCGGAACAGCTTCTCGACAACCGTTGCAACCCCGTTGAAATGTCCTGGACGGGATTTCCCCTCGAGCTTTTCGCCGAGCGGACCGACATCGACCGTGGCGACAGGACCGTCCGGGTACATTTCTTCGACCGTCGGTGCGAAGACGACATTGCTCCCCGCACCAAATGCCAGTGCACAATCGTGGTCAAGATCGCGCGGGTAGCGGTCGTAATCGTCATTCGGTCCGAATTGTGTCGGGTTCACAAAGACCGAGGTGATCGCCACGTCGGACTTCGCCACGGCCGCCCGGATCAGGCTGAGATGCCCGTCGTGAAGGGCGCCCATTGTCGGGACAAGAGCGATCCGCTTGCCGCCCGAACGCAGCTCGGTGGAAAGGCGGTGCATGTCGGAGACAGATCGCAGGAGAGACATATCAGATTAAAGTCGAAATTCGAAATCAGAAGCACGAAACAAATCCGAAAATCGAAGCAAAAAACAAGTCCGAAATGTAAAGTACGAAATTCGAAACGCCATGGATACTTGCTTATCAAATCCTGGAGGATGCTTCAACCCCGCGGTATCCTGCCGAAAGTTCACTCCCGAGACCATAACCAATGCCAAAAGCACGCTACGATCTTGAGGATCGAACCCTTGTATTTGCCCGGCACGTCCGGTCATTCGTCAGAGTGCTGCCGAGGACAGTCGCCAACCAAGCTGATGGTGTTCAATTGATCCGTTCTTCCGGGTCCGTCGGGGCCAACTACATCGAGGCGAACGACTCCCTGGGGAAGAAGGACTTCCTTTTCCACATCAAGATCTGCCGGAAAGAGTCGAAAAGAAACGAGGTATTGGTTGCGCCTGATAGACCCGCAGGGAAATGCCCAACTCGACTCAGAACGAGAGAGGCTTCCTCAGGAAGCGACAGAACTCATGAACATCTTCGGTGCAATTTTGAGGAAATCTGAGTAGCACCTGCTGTTTCGGATTTGTTTTAGTTGTACTTCGTGCTTGCCTCGGATTTCGACCTGGTGCTTCGAATTTCGTATTTGTTTCGGATTTCGATATTCGAGTTTCGAATTTCACCCCAGAACTCCCATAGCCTACAATATTCTCTTCCCAAACGCCGATTCCACCAGCTCCACGGCGAACTCTGCGGACCGGTTCCGTTCGTCCAGAATCGGGTTGACCTCCACCATTTCCAGGGAACTCATGACGCGTGCATCGCAGAGCAGTTCCATGATCAGATGTGCTTCCCGGTAATCGAGCCCGCCTTTCACCGGCGTGCCGACGCCGGGAGCGACGGTCGGATCGACCGAGTCGAGGTCGAAGCTCACATGAACATAGTCGGTCCCGTTGGTAATCTGTGCCAACGCTTTCTTCATCACCCGGTGGATTCCC
>JAOUDE010000198.1 GCA_029859455.1 Ignavibacteria bacterium
TATTGACTTCGTCGCCGTCAGCAAGGGCGTCGCCGTCTGTATCCGTCTTCAACGGGTCTGTCCGATGAACGGAGATCTCGGCGCCGTCCTGCAGTCCGTCTCCATCCGTATCCGCCTTCAGCGGATCGGTCTTGTGCTTCAGAACTTCATCCCCGTCGTTCAGTCCGTCCCCATCCGAATCGGCGTTCTTTGGATCGGTCTTATGTGTACGAATTTCTGCACCATCGGCAAGACCGTCCATATCGGTATCGGCTTTGATGGGGTTTGTCAGATGTGTCATCACTTCTTCGCCGTCTTTCAGCCCGTCGCTGTCGGAATCGGGGTTGTCAGGATTGGTTCCGAGTTTCTCCTCTTCGCCGTTTGTCAGGCCATCCATATCGTCATCGTCGCTTGGACTCTTTCCGAGGAAGAAATTCAGACCGGCTTTGGCCGTGGCGTAGCCATCGACACCGCTTCCCTTGACGTAATCAGTCCACGCATCCATGAACCTGTAGCTCGCGTCCACGGTAAACGCGATATCCTTGGAAACGAACGCATGGAAACCGACACCGACCGGAATATGAATCGATGTCTGCCACTCATCCTTCGGAACGTAGACGTTCTGCGAGGTTCTCCTTTTGAAGAACACTCCTCCGGCTCCGACATAGCCATACGGGGCAAAGGTTGATCCGGGTGACCAGTACCATTTGAGAGCGATGGTTGCCGGAACTGCATCTGCCTTGAGATAGGACCACGGAATTGTTGCAGAAGTGGGACTCTGCTCTGCTTTCAGGAGCTCCCATCCGGTGAGAAAACTGATGCCGATGGAGCGCGAAATCCCATAACCGACTTCCAGTTCAGCTCCCGGCCCGAATTTCAGGTCACTCAGGCTGTTGATCCATACATTGCCGCCTCCCCTGGGACCGATCGTCCAACGCCCGTCAATGTTCTGTGCAGGTGCAACATGCACAGCGACGAGCAACAGGAGAAGGGGGATGGTAAATCTTTTCATGTTTTCCTCCGAATAATGGTGGTGGTGGTGGTGGTGGTGTCGTCTACAGTGTACATTCGTACTTGACCAAACAGCTTCTTTGTCCGGACTAATCCTTGATGAACGGCTCCAGGACAATTTCGCAGTCAACAACAGGAGTCGAACCGGGGAGCAGGTGTCCCCCTTTTCCGTTGCCATGCTGGTCCGAGAGGACAAGATGGACATGAGGAAGAGGTTCGCCGTCTCTTTCGGTGACAGTCCCGTACATGCTCAGAATCTCCATCGGTTCAGGAACAACAACTTCCGAGTGCGTCATTGATTTCTGATCGTATGTGACGAGGGTTGCGCTCCGGACAGTTCCACTCCCGGTGATTCGGGCGTGCATACACCGGTTTTCCCTCGCAATTCGGATGATTCCCTGGAACAGGTCGTCATGTTCCTGAATCCTGCCGCGGACAGTCCTTTTGACCGGTTGACGCCTCATGAAAACAATGTCTCCTGATTTACGTTGGTGAGGGGGGCATTCCCCTTCGGATGGGTCAAATCAAGATGTTCATAGGTCAGTGCAGTCGCTGTCCGTCCCCGGGGGGTACGCTGGATAAATCCTTCCTGCACGAGGAACGGTTCGTACACCTCTTCAATCGTTCCCGGTTCCTCACCGACGGCGATGGCAAGCGTATTAAGGCCGACCGGGCCGCCTGAGAATTTCTGGGCCAGGCAGTGCAGGATTCTCTTGTCCATTTCATCCAGGCCATACTCGTCCACCTCCAGCGCCCTCAGGCTGTAATCCGCCACGGCTTTCGTGATCAGACCGTTGAGATGTGCCAGCTGTGAATCTGCCTGTGCGAAATCTCTGCACCGGCGGAGAAGCCTGTTCGCTATTCTCGGTGTCCCGCGGGATCGCCGGGAGATCTCGCTTGCCCCCTCTTCGTCGATCGGGGCTTCAAGAATGGTTGCGGAGCGGAGCACGATTCTGCGCAGGGTGTTGACATCGTAATAGTCCAGGCGGTTTGAAACCCCGAAGCGTGCGCGCAGAGGGCTGGTAAGAAGTCCGGCACGCGTTGTTGCTCCAATGAGGGTAAACCGGGGGAGGGAGATCTGAATGCTCCGTGCATTCGGACCGGAGTCTATAACGATCTCGATCCGGAAATCCTCCATGGCGGAATACAGATATTCCTCGATTGCCGGATTCAGCCGGTGAATTTCATCGATAAACAGGACTTCGCCCTCTTCAAGACTTGTCAGAATTCCGGCAAGATCGGCAGGTTTGTCCAGAACAGGGCCCGAGGATGTTCTGATCCGCACGCCCATTTCGTGCGCAATGATATGTGCCAGCGTGGTTTTGCCGAGGCCTGGAGGTCCGGTCAGGAGGACATGATCAAGCGATTCCCCCCGTTTCCGGGCAGCGGAGATAAAAATCTTGAGATTACTGGTAATCTTTTCCTGGCCGTAGAAGTCGCCAAAGGAAGGAGGACGAAGTACCTGATCAAACTCTACTTCGTTCGGAAGCCGCTCGGGGGTAGTGTTGGGCTCTGATTGCATTCCGGGTCTTATAATACTCAATAAAACTCAGAAAATCAACGAAAGCGGGGAAGTGATCAGCGGGAAGAGAGCCGGAGGGCAGCTTTCACAAGGTCCTCGGCCGTGGCATTGGATTCCTGCACGGAACGTACAGCTTTCTCCGCAGCGGGCCGGGAATAACCAAGAGAGAGAAGAGCGAGGACCGCTTCCGCTCGCACGTTGGTGAGGGGATCAGGTTGTTGTGAGTCACCGCCGGTCGGTGTTCCTGTCTTATCGCGTAGTTCCATCACCATCCGTTCGGCCAGCTTCTTTCCAATTCCCGGGACGGCCGTGAGTGCAGGAATATGGCCCGAAGTCAGATTGTCTCTGAGGCTGGTGACCGATGTGCCGGAAAGGATTCCGAGCGCCAGCCTTGGTCCGATTCCGGAAACAGAGATGAGTAACCGGAACATGCCAAGTTCATCCGTCGTGTGAAAGCCGAAAAGCTGAAGAGCATCCTCCCGAACATGGAGGTGAGTCTGGAGGATCGTCTCGGCCCCGGGTTCAGGTAGTTGATCGAAGGTGGAAAGGGGAATATTGAGAAGGTATCCAACTCCGCCGACATCAAGACAGACTTCCGCGGGTGATTTTGAGACCAGCTTCCCGGTGAGCACTCTGATCATGGGATGATCCGTTCCGGGTGTGCGGCGACGAACGATTTCCAGCTGGTGGAGCTCTGGTCCCCGCCCGATTTCAATCGGTGGATATGGCAGATCGCGGTCGCAAGCGCATCGGATG
Source organism: Ignavibacteria bacterium (assembly GCA_029859455.1). GTDB lineage: Bacteria > Bacteroidota > Ignavibacteria > UBA10030 > UBA6906 > JAOUDE01. Next base: position 3,269 of record JAOUDE010000198.1, read on the forward strand.
TATCGAGCGCCATGACACGTTCATCGATGGCAAGCAGCGAGCGGATCATAAACTGAATCTGTTCTTTTGTTGCATTGCCGTTTCCTGTAACCGCCTTCTTTATCTCCCTGGGGGAATATTCGGCAACCGGAAGGGAGTGCTCCGCTGCTGCAAGCAGCAGCACCCCGCGCGCCTGCCCCAGTTTCAGTGCAGATTGTGCGTTTTTTCCATAGAAGGCTGATTCAATCGCAAATTCAGAAGGTTTGTGCTTCCGGAGAATCTTCACCAGCTCGTGATGGATGTGTTTCAGTTTTTCCGAGGGGGAAGATGATGCTTTGTTTCTGATCGCCCCTGACAATTCGAGAGTCAGTCGATTGCGGGAGAATGCAACCATTCCAAAGCCGGTTGTCATCGTCCCCGGATCGACACCAAGAACCCGTATTGCTCCGGAGCCGGAATTATGACCGGTTTCCATCTGTTCTCTCACATCAGGATTGGTTCTGGATGGCGGCAAGCTCGTCTTCATCTATGTCGAAATTGGAGTGGACGTTTTGTACGTCGTCGTGCTCTTCGAGCCCCTCGAGCAGCTTCAACAGTGTTCCGGCCTCTTTGCCCGAGACTTTCACAACATTCTGCGGAACCATCTGGACCTGGGCGTTTTCCATCTTTACCGATCGGGTTTCCAGAGCCAATCGGACAGCGTCGAAGGAGGCCGGTTGCGTCGTAACCGTAAACACTTCTTCGTCCACCTGGAGGTCCTCGGCTCCAGGTTCGAGGACGATCGCCATGACATCCTCCTCCGTCAGTGCGCTGTTGTTTCCGGTTCGGGCGATCGTGATAACCCCCTTCTTGTCGAACATCCATGCGACACTTCCCGCCTGGCCGAGGTTGCCGCCGTGACGGGAAAAAAGGTGACGCATTTCCGAAACTGTCCGGTTTGCGTTGTCGGTCACCACTTCAACCAGGATGGCGATGCCCGCGGGACCGTATCCCTCATAAGTTATCTCTTCATACGTGACACCCGGGAGTTCACCGGTTCCACGCTGGATCCCCCGCTTGATGTTGTCCGCCGGCATGTTGGCATCCTTGGCTGTCTGGACCGCCAGCCGGAGGCGCGGGTTCCCGTCGATATTGCCGCCGCCTTCCCGCGCCGCAATAGCGATTTCTTTAATCAGCCTCGTAAACAAGCGGCCGCGTGCCGAATCGGTCGCCGCCTTTTTTCGCTTGATTGTTGCCCATTTGGAATGACCGGACATCTGATCCTCCGTCCTTCTCGTTTACCGTTCCTGATGATGCACAACGGCTCTCGGTGATTCTCCCGGCGAATCATTGCCGATGCGCAGATCCTTTATCCTGAGCTGCGGGACCGTTTCGCCGTTCCCGACTCCCTGTGCCATGACATACTCATTTTCTTCAACGGACACCACAATGTCGAGGTCGGCCGCGCCTCGGCGAACTTCCGGAAGGCGATCGCCGAGTCCGAACCCGATCGCATCCACAACCTGATTCTCTCCTCTCACGCGGAATTTCAAATGGTTTTTTCCCACGATCCGCGGGTTTCCTGACACCGCGACAGACCGGATCAGAAACTGAGGTTTACTGTTCCCCGGACCGAAGGGTGCAAACTCCTTCATAATCCGGACGAACCGTGGTGTAAGATCGGAAAGTAAAAGCTCTGCGTCAATCCGGACAGCCGGCGTTCTCAGCTCATCGGCCATTGTTGTGTCCACAACCTCACGGAATCTGGAGGTGAACTCCGGAATCCGTGCGATCTCCAGCGTCAGGCCGGCTGCGTATTTATGGCCTCCGAACTGCAGCATCAGGTCGGAGCATTCCGACAATGCCCGAAAAAGGTCGAAGCCGGGGACACTGCGTGCAGATCCCTTGGCCACACCATCTACCGACGTCAGCATGATTGATGGGCGGTAGAATCGCTCGACCATTCTGGATGCCACGATACCGATGACGCCGGGGTGCCAATCGTCGTCGTGGAGCACGATTGCCGGCTCGTTGCCAGCAGTGGGGGACTCCTCCGCCATAGCGACAGCCTGTTCGAAGGTTCTC
>JAOUDE010000199.1 GCA_029859455.1 Ignavibacteria bacterium
GCAAGATAGAACCGGTTCACTTCTACATCCGTATAGATCTCGGTCCCTGATCCCGGCCAATCGATCATGAGAGAATCGATCATGACTGCATCCCCCATCCCGAAATGCACCCTGAGGCTTGATTGTCCGTTGAATGATTCTGATCCACCGATTTGCCGCATCTGCCACCGGTCGACCCCTCCGATTCTGCATTTCATCATTACGATTGCTCCTATGGCGGATCGGTTTGCACCGGCTGACCCTCCATCCCTCTTCGCACCCTCACATGTGATATTCACCCAGGAGGCGGTCGGGGTAAGATCATTCCGGTAGAGGGCATCGAGGTCGGGAACATTGAACGCTGTATTGATGGTCACATACAGGTCCAGGTCCCCATCATTGTCATAGTCGCCTGCCGGCGCTGACCACCCGATACGATTCGTTGATACAACATCACCTGTGTTTATCCTTGTGAATTCATAGTCGGGAGGACCATCGTTCCGATAAAGCCTGTTCCCTCCGGAAAAATGCTGTGAGCTCGTCTGGTTACATGTATAGAGATCCAGATCGCCGTCATTATCGAAATCACCCCATGTCTGGCCGAGCGTAATATCCTCATCAGTCACGATGGCCCCCGTTACAACCTTTACGAACGTGCCACCGTCATTCCTGTACAGATCATTCCCCATTCCTGGCGCGGTCCCGGGTGTCCCGCCGTAGTTCGTCACATACAAATCGAAGTCCCTGTCATTGTCGTAGTCTACCCACCGGATTTCCTGGCCATCCCTGGGCTGGGTGGCAAAAGTAGAGACCGTATCCAGGACAAACTCTGAAACCCCTGTCTCAACCAGTTGATTCAGAAAGAACCTGTCCGGCTGCAAAACCCCCGTCTCAACCGGCCCCATGGTGACCGCGAGATCGAGATCTCCATCCCGGTCATAATCGCACCACGATGGTGTGGTGTACGCATCAAAAGGACCCGTCACCAGTTCAGAGATGAAGTTCCGCGCGAAGGTCCCATCCCCTCTGTTGTCAAACAGAACATTTGCGGTTGTGTCCCCCGGATACGCGAGTCCACGTGCTGTGGTCATGAACAGGTCCAGGAATCCGTCGTTGTCGTAGTCGCCCCAGGACCCTCCCATCCCCGAGAAGGTGTTGGCACCACTGATATCACCCGACATCACCCTCACGAATTCACCGGTCCCGTCATTCATATACAGAAGGGAACCAAGCGTCGTTTCCAGAAGGAAGTTCCGGTTGGAGAGCCAGGCATCCTGGTCACCGTCGTTGTCATAGTCCCCCCAGGTGACACCTCTCGTGTGATTCCGCACCTGGACGATGTCCTGCTGGGTATCCTTCACAAATGTCCCGTCCCCGTTATTCCTGAAAAGGCGGTCCTCCGTCATCGTGGAATCCGAGGTAATCATGTTGGTCACGTACAGGTCGAGATCCCCATCCTGATCAATATCAACCCAGCTCGCTCCGCCCGCATGGGTGGCCTGATCATCGATGATCAGCTTTGTAAAGGTCTGGCCCCGAGCAGGGCTCCACAGAACCGTGGAAATGAGGAGGATGGTGAGGATCCGAAACAAACGGGGTATAGCCATGGGTTCTCCCTAGAGGTCAAATGAGCTGAAAAAGAAACAAGACTAGGGAGATTGTACGACAGGAGCGCCCCGGGATCGTCAAATCGGGAAGGTTTTGACGTCCTGATGGAACGGATTTTACACGGAGCCGTCGGATTTCTTCCGGTACTGGGAGGGAGTCGTGCCGGTGTGCTTTCTGAAGGCGGCGTTGAACGACGCCTTGGTGTTGAAGCCGACTTCCAGTGCAATGCTCTGAATGGTGTACCGTCGCCCTTCAGGGCCCGTCAGAAGTCTTTTCGCATCTTCGATGCGATACCGGTTGACAAAGTCGAAGAAGTTCTGATGCAGCTGCTCGTTCAGGATCTGTGAGAGATGGTTCGGGGAGACCTTCATTCTTTGAGCGAGGTCTCTCAGACCGAGCTGACGGTTTCTTGAAAGGCCGTCCTCCATTGCCTGATGGAGTTCTTTCATGATGGCATCTGCCCGTTCCGCCGTGAGCCCTGACCGTTCGTATTTACCTCCGTTTCTCCCTGACTCCGGGACAGAAAATACGCGCGGCTCTCTGACCGCAACAAAACCCATGATGAAAATCAGCACAGAAGACGAAAGCAGAATGATCGAATCGATCTCCACGATGAACTTGTATCCGAAGAAGATGAGTTCTGCGAGGTGAACGATGTCAATCAGGACAAAAATACCGAAACCGAGCGACAATTTCTGGACCCAGCGCAGCCTGACGGCAGCATCTGCTTTCAATGGATATGCGGGTCGGGTCAGGTTCTTCCGAATATGATGAAGGGTCAGAACTATATAAGCCATCATATGAATGTTCTGTAGTCCCTCGGTCACGAAGAACTCATTCGAAAAAACCGGTTCGGTAGTGAAAATCATCGCGTTGAGCACCGTGAGCTTCTCCCCGGCTCCGAGGAGATAGAACGGAACAAGGGATGCCAGGTGCACCACGAACGGCGTGAGGTGCAGGAGTTCTCTGCGGTTCAGAGAAAATGTCTGATCGGCAATTCCTCTTCCATACCAGTACAACAGCACGCCGAACAGAAACTGGAACGAAACGGTGGCGAACAGCAGATGCGGAAGATACGCGAAGAACGAGGTCCAGTAGCCTGCAAACTCGGCCAGCCTGAGAGAGAACAGGAGGATCAGCAGGGCAAGCGGCCAGGAGGCACGGCGAACAGCACTCTTGTGAAAGAAGAGCACAAGTGCTAGAAATATCCCCTGCGCAGAGCCGATCAATGAAAGCCATGCCCAGAGATTGATATTGATTTCCATATCGTGTTGTTATCTGACCATCATGGTATCACTATCGATGGTCCGTTTTCAAAGGATCGTGAAGAGCCCTGAAAGAGTGATAAATGAAAGCAGAATACCATAGCCGACCATCGCGGCACCGAGTTCAGGCTCGAATCCTGCTTTCATGGCAAGCGCCCAGGCCGCGATCATCGGGGGCATCCCTGCTTCGAACACAGCGACATCCACGGAGAGTCCATGCAGACCCCAGAGGCGGCAGACGCCAAGCGCTATGAGAGGAGCGGCACCCATCTTGATCGCCAGGCCTGAGGTGAATGGTCCGATATGATCTCCTGGCAACCGAAAACGAATCTTGAATCCGACCGCCATCATCACCAGCGGGACAAGCGTTGCGCTCAGAACCGAGAGGGCTGACACGACCCCTTCCGGGAGGGACACCCCCCGGAGAGCCAGCGCAAGCAGCAGGGCAACGAACGGGGGAAACGCAATGATGCCCCGGAGAATCCGTCCGATCCCGGGCGCTCCAACATCCTTTCGGGCACTGAATGTGGAGACGACAATAGTTCCGTACGTGGCAAGAGCAAGGAAAGATCCAAACTGGTCGTAAAGAAGAGCAAACTGCACTCCTTCCTGACCGAAGAACGCCTCTACCATCGGAATGCCAAGGAACGAGGTGTTCCCCAGCGGCACAAGAAGAAGAAGGAGTGCTGTTGTCCCGCGTCCCCATCCCCGGTACCGGGAAAGCAGATAGACAGCAACGGCACTGAATGCCAGCATGATCCACGGAATGACGATGGGAGCAAACAGATCGGTTGTCATCGTAAGACCGGGGATCCTGTGCAAAATCAGGGCCGGAAGCGAGACATAGATCACGACCGTCGTGAGGCTGTCGGCAAGCGATTCGGGGATCTCAAACAACCAGGAACGCCGTTCGGGATCCCTCCTCCTGAACTCGCTCAGCCATCTCATGGCGACACCCACCGCGAGAAGGAGGAACACAAATGCCATACTCTTCATCGAAGATCTCTCATGGGGCCGAAACCTAAGGAATGACCGGGAGAAAGTCTATGGCCGGGACATGCAAAGCCTCCTGATTCGACAGGGAGGGAAACCCGGAGAGGGGGTTGAAACAAAACATTCGCTTTCTTACTTTGGCACCATTCGATTCCAACCCGGTTGTGCAATACGTGAAATCCCTTCGTTCTGCTGCAGTTTGCTTTTCCATCTTCTTCCTGGTGACGGTTGCCCGCAGCCAGGACAGCGCGATCGTCGCACCGATCGATTATGAACTTACCGGACCGCTTATCCCTGCGCACACGACGATCGTTACCGCGTGGGACATCCCGCGTAATCCTCTGACCGACACGAGCCTTGACCATTCGCCGGAAGGTGCTCAGATCCGCCAGGGATTCCAGTTGTTCATGAACACGCCCCTGCTGGCCTCCCGTTTTGTCAGGAACGGATTAACGTGCAACAACTGCCACCTGAATGCCGGCCAGCGGGATCGGGCGATGGCGCTCGTCGGCGTCGCATCCGTGTTCCCGGAGTACAACAAAAGGGCCGGAATAAGCTTCACGCTGGAGGACAGAATTGTTGGCTGCTTCCTGAGGAGTGAGAACGCCACCGCAAACGCTGACGCCGGCCTTGAATCCGGGCCTTCTCCGGAATCGGAGGAAGTCCTGGCGATCTCGGCCTACCTCACCTGGCTTTCGGAAGGATACGCGCCGGGACACCACCTGCCCTGGAGGAAACAGAACACAATCGAAGAGGCAAATCTGATACCGCCGGAGAACCTGGATCCGGCCAGAGGTGAGAAACTGTTCAGGGAGCACTGTGTCAACTGCCACGGAGATGACGGCCAGGGGGTGCAGATCGGAGATAAGAAAGCAGGACCCCTGTGGGGCCCTGCTTCATGGAATGACGGTGCCGGTGCGGCCCGGATCTATACGCTGGCCGGGATCATCCGCTACATGATGCCGTACCTGGAACCGGGAAAACTCACCGATGAAGAAGCTCAACACATTTCAGCCTTCATTAATTCGAAATCCCGGCCTGAGTATCCTGACAAGGAGAAGGATTATCTGTTGGAACCGATTCCCGTGGATGCCGTCTACTACCGGCCTTACCCCGCAAAGCAGTAGCTGCAGCCCGCTTCCTGAGCGCGGTTGATGGCGAGAACCCCGGACGGTACCACCTGCATTCCCGGGAGGAGATTTGAAACCCAGTCCGCCTTGATCTTTTCCGGATCGAGCCCCATTCCCTCACCCATGAACTTGCTGTACACCGTAAGCGCCATATCACAGGCACCAAACAGCACACCGGTCTTCGTCAGCTCCTCGATTGACATGTCAGGAAGCAGCAGTTCCCCCGCGGCGGGCATGTAGTACGGATTCCGTACCGCCGGACCTTTCGTCTTAGCATCCTCTATATGGAAGAACTCGCCCAGCTTGTACTGCTCCCATGCAGGGTTTGCAAGCG
>JAOUDE010000200.1 GCA_029859455.1 Ignavibacteria bacterium
GCGATTTTCCCTTTGTCCGTATCGAACACTTCGATCCTGTCACCGGGTTCGACCCCCCACCATTTCCGCTCGTTGGGCGTGATGTGAAGCTTGTACTGCTTGTGTATCTCCCCGTTCCGCTTGAACAGATAGGCAATGTTGTACAGCCGGCCGTTCTCGACGGTGAAATGGGATCCGCCGATGATGTTGATATTGTATTTCACAGCGAACTTGGAAAAAAGGTTGACAAATGCGGGTGTAAACTCGGCAAGTTTGCGGACAGCCATCCCCGGACGGGCGGAATCGATAAAACTCAGCATCTGTGTGGTAAAAATCTCAGGGAAGAGTATGAAGTCGCTCCGGTAGTCCGAAGCGACATCGATGAAAAATTCACACTGTTCACCGAAATCCTCAAAGCAGTTTATCTTGCGCATCTCGTATTGGACGACGCAGATACGCACGTGCATCGATGGAACGAATCGTCTGTTCGGCTCCGGATGGTAGTCCAGGTTGGTCCATTCGAGCAGGGTGGCATATCCTTTCGACTCGAGATCGGAATCCATGTATGATCCGATCAGACGTTTCAGAACAAAACCATTGGAAATCTGTGTTGTCAGAACCGGATCGTAGAGTTCTTTCCGGATCACCCGATCAACATACTCCCGGGCGGTCATTTTCTTCGCATGCTTTCCGTAGCCGGGAATCCTGCCGCCAATCGCTATGCGCATGAGATTGCTCTCGGCCGCCAGCTTCTTCCGGGCATCATAGATTCTCCGGGCGAGCTTCATCCCCCTGAAGTCGGGATCGACCATGATCTCAATCCCGTACAGAGTATTCCCCTCCGGGTTGTGATTGGTGATGTAGCCGGCGTCCGAGATATCCTTCCAGCTGTGGTATTCCCCATACATGGCGAAATCGAGAACCAGGCTGCTGCTCGATGCAACGATCTTGTCCTTGTACACGACACAGATCTGCCCGTCGCTGAATTTCTTGATCTGGCTCTGGAATTGCTCGATCGTCCACGGTTTCATCCCCGGAAAACATTTCAACTGAAGCTCGACGACGGCATCGTAATCATCCATCTTCAGAGGGCGAACCTGAATCTTTCGCTGGAACTGCTCGACATTCAGCTTTACCATACGGGCGGCGTCCTACCTGGAAGAAAGTGATTCGATCATTGATTGAAATTCACCCTGTGCATCCCCCACAGTGGCGGACGGTCCGGTCATCTTGAAGAACACGGAACCCTGGGGTCCGCCCACGATCGCACCGAGGAGCCGAAATCCTTCCTTCCGCTCTTTCGGACCCATCATCGGGCCTGTGGAAGCAAGGTAGGTGCCGGTAAGGTCGAGATAGTGAACACTCATGTTTTCCACCGTGAGCATGGTTCGTGCCGGCTCGCCGTCCGGCTCGAACTGACCGACCCAGCGATTGATGTTCGCCTCAACATCTCCTCCCTCACCGGATCCGAAGTAAAACACGGCACATTCCCCACCCTCGCTGTCACCGGATGACGGGGGGGACATATACGTAGCAACCCGCATTGCTTTCTCCGGTCCCATCGTCCAGCGCTCCGGTATCTGCCAGGCGAGACCTGCAACCGAGCCTGTCGCTCCGGATTGCGTGATCGCATGAGCGGGTTGCGGCTCGGCATTCTCCTCCTGACGCGAGCAGGAGATGACCGACATCGTTACGAGCAGGATTGCGATTCCCTTGTTCATACTCTCTTTCCTTCCGTTTATTTTTTTCTATTCAACAAATCTTCTGCAATGCTCTTCCACTCATCGCCAGGATCTTCAGCCGGGGGGTGCGAGCGCCCGGCACGCCCATACCAGTAGGCAGCGTTGGACAAGTCCCCCTCCTTCCGATGAAGGTACGCATGGACCCACGCGGCATCATCGCTGCCATCCGATTGAACCACCTCGTGCGCCTTGTCCCACTCCCCGGCCCGGTCATACCAGAGCCCCAGAAGCGGCCCGCTGATCCCGCCGGGAGGATCCTCATGGTCAGCAGAACCGATGAAATCAGCCAGCGTCATCATCAGACATTCAACGCCCGGGCGAATGTGCGCCGATGCTTCTGTGTGACCGGATGTTCTTCACCGAGGATGGCGAACAAAGCGACGCACGCTTTTCGTGCCCCGTCATCATCATACCCCCGATCATTCCGAATAACGTCGATGAAGCGTTCGATCGCCGCATCATGCTTCCCTTCGGCCGCGAGCCTGAGTCCTTCAACATAAAGTGATTTTGATCCGCCCTCCGGCAGAGATCCGGGATTAACGGCCTTCTCCCTCATGCCGATCATTATGCGGATCGCCGATGCTTCTGAAAAACTCTCCGAATCTTCCTCGATCCCCTCGAGCAGAGCGGGCACCTTCGAGGGCTCCCGGAACAGTTCGGTGCGGGCCATTGCCACACGCGCCCCTTCATTGTGAGGGTCCCTCTTCAAGACGGATGCGAGAATCTCCAATGCACGGTCCTGGTTCCCGGAGTCCAGAAGGTGTCGGGCCTCCATGACCTCCTTCTCGACCGGATTCGGCAGTGATGTTTCCAGCCACTGCTTCACCATCTGCTCGGGAAGGGCACCGGTGAATTCATTCGCCACTTTTCCATCAATGAACAGTTTGACGTTCGGAATTCCCCTGATCCCGTACTCCGCGGCAATATCAGGATGCCGCTCCGTGTCCACTTTTGCCAGAACCCAGAGGCCATCACTCGTACCGGCCAGAGACTCGAGGACCGGGCCAAGGACCCGGCACGGTCCGCACCATTCTGCCCAGAAATCGACCACAACCGGCATCTGAAAACTCCGGTCAATGACATCGGTCTGAAAGTCTGTTATTTGGTATTCGTTCATGGAAGCTCTGCGAAAGGAAAACTCTTTGCCAGCAGGAGAAACAATGTGTCAATGCAACGTTGAAAATCCGGTCTTGAATGAGAGGTATTTCCAAGGTAAGAAAACTCCGGCTCGAATGCCACCAGACAGCCAGGTCACTTTCTTTCGCGGGCGGGTGTGATATCGATTACAACGCGACGGGAGGTCCCTTGAAAGTGTTTAGGGATTGAATTAGCTTTCACAGTCACCTCGGATCCTCTACCCCATTGGAAATGCTTATGAGATTGTTTGCTGGCATCCTTGCAGTACTGACCATGTCGTCCCTCATGGCCATGGCTCAGGAAATGACAGTCATTGCGCCCTCAGGAGACAACACATTGTTTGAAGACCCTCTGGGGTCCGTCAGCAATGGCGCTGGTCCTTCCATGTTCGTCGGAAGGAACAATCAGGGGGCCCTGAGGAGAGGAGTCATCGCCTTTGATGTGGCCGGATCGATTCCGGCGGGCGCGTCCATCGACTCCGCATCCCTCGCTCTGTTCATGGACCAGACCACCTCGGGAGCACACGTCATTTCGCTTCACCGGGCGACCTCGGAATGGGGGGAAGGAACGTCGAGCTCAGGAGGAGGGACAGGGGCGCCATCGACCACTGGTGACGCAACGTGGATCCATACATTTTATGATTCTGACTTCTGGACCTCCGCGGGAGGGGACTTTGCGATGTTGCCGAGCGTCTCGCTTTCCGTCGATGACGTCGGTACGTATCATTTCCGTTCGGCCGCCCTTGCGGCCGATGTTCAGGGCTGGCTCGACAACCCGGCAGAGAACTACGGATGGGTGCTCGTCGGCGATGAGGCGGTCAATCAAACTGCAAAACGATTTGCGACGAAGGAGCATGCGACCGCTGCGAACCGGCCGGTGCTGACCGTGTACTGGTCCGGGGCTGTTTCGGTCCAGGGCGCTGATGGTGGTCAACCATATTCGTTCGTTCTGAGCGCAAACTATCCCAATCCATTCAATCCGGGAACAACAATCCGATACTCGATTGCTGAACGAAGCCATGTCACAATTACGATCTTCACGGTCACAGGGCGCGAGGTGATCAGGCTCGTTGATAAAGTTCAGCAGCCGGGAGTGTTTACTGTTGTTTGGGATGCGACGGGAATGGCGACCGGTCCTTATCTTTACAGCATCCAGGCCGGTGCGTTCAACGACACGCGGCGAATGATTCTCATGAAATAAACCGATCGACCAACACCAACACAAGAAAGGACATTGATTATGATCAGGGGATTCAGCCTGGCCTTGCTCCTGTTGTTTCTCACCACCGGCGGAGCGACGGTCATGCATGCACAGACTTCGGTCACTCTCAATCCGACACTCGACAACACACTGTACGAAACCGATGATGGGTCATTAAGCAATGGCCTCGGATCATTCCTGTTCGCCGGGAGAACAGCGTCCGGCGACCTGCGGAGAGCGCTCGTATCGTTCGACATCGCCGGGAACGTTCCGGCCGGAGCAACAATTGACAGCGTGAAGCTTGTCATGAATATGTCCCGTACCATAGCTCTGGATCACACCATCTCTCTCCATAAAGTCCTCACCGGGTGGGGCGAGGGGACTTCCAACGCATCGGGTAATGAGGGTTCCGGGGCTGCCTCGACACCCGGCGATGCCACGTGGCTTCACACTTCGTACTCCGACATGTTCTGGACAACCGAGGGTGGAGATTACTCCGCGACCGTATCTGCATCTGCGAGTGTCTCCGGAAGCGGATTCTATACCTGGGGAACAACAGCGGGGATGGTTGCGGATGTTCAGAACTGGCTCGACAATCCTTCCTCCTCCTTCGGGTGGATTGTCATCGGTGATGAAGCAACGTTCGCAACGACGAAGCGCTTCGACTCCGGAAACAACATGACGGTAGCAAACAGGCCCGCTCTCACGGTGTATTACACCGAGGATACCGGCGGCGGCGTCGCCTGTGGCGATATCCTCCAGTACCTCGGACCACGTTGCAACAGCTCAGGCGTCGTTCAGGCACAGCTTCGGCTGGTTCCCGGCGATTACACCGGTAAGACGATCACCTTCCTGGTTGACGGAAGCCCGGTCAATGCTATACTCCAGTCTGACGGAACCCGCGCACGCGCTCTGCTCAACGTCCCGCATGCGGGCCTGGGTCAGCACAGCGTCGAGCTCGTCGATCCCGCTGGTTGCGGCTACGGTGTGGGCCTGGTCAACTGCCAGGTCGATGCGATGCCCGATCCTGAGTGGCAGGCTGCACTTGCTGAGTACAACGAGATCGCTGCTGGTCAGGCTCAGGCCGCCAGAGCCCTCCCGTTGGAAACGAAGATCCTCGGTAACTACCCGAATCCGTTCAATCCGTCGACCACCATCCGCTACTCGCTTGGTGTCGACAGTCCGGTTTCGGTCAGGGTCTACAACATGCTCGGGCAGGAAGTCGCCACACTCGTCGACGGCTTCCAG
>JAOUDE010000201.1 GCA_029859455.1 Ignavibacteria bacterium
TACGACCCGGCTCCTCCGTCACGGCTGCCATCGTCCTCATGAATCTTCTGAATCAATTTGTTGATCCGGTCTACCCGTTCGAGGGTCTCATCAAGATAAAACTGAAGAGCCGGAGTATACTTCAGCCGGAGCTGTGATCCCAGCAACCCTCTGATGTGCTGTTTCTCCGATTCCAGCATCTCCATCGTCTTTGACCTCACTTTCTCGCTCCCGAGCACAGAGAGAGAGATGCGGGCGATTTTCAGATCGGCGGTCATCCTGACGTCGGTGACTGTAATGAACCCGACCGACGGGTCATTGAATTCACGGCCGAAAATCGCTCCGATTTCATGCCTGATTAACGAGGCGACCCGTTCCGTTCTGATCGACATTGAACAATCCTTCGTTCCGTTCTCAGAGAGAGAGTTTTCTCTTGCTCTCGACAATCTTGAATGCCTCGATGACATCTCCCACCTTGATGTCATTGTAGCCTTCAAAGCCGATTCCGCATTCAAACCCGGATTCCACCTCTTTGGCATCTTCCTTGAATCGCTTCAGCGAGTTGAACACGCCTTCGTAAATCTGAATGCCGTCGCGTACCAGCCGTCCCTTGCTGTTGCGCGTTATCTTTCCGTCCTGAACATAGGAGCCCGCGATAAGGCCGATCTTCGGAATCTTGAAAACCTCCCGGACGACGGCGGTTCCCATAATCTCTTCCTTCCTTTCGGGGGAGAGCATTCCCTCCAGTGCGCTGTGGATATCCTTTGTCGCATCATAAATGATGGTATAGCTCCGGATATCGACTTCTTCGCGTTCCGCGAGTCTCCGTGCATTGAGGTTCGGCCGGACGCGGAATCCGATAATCACCGCACCCGATGTTGACGCCAGCATCACATCCGATTCCGATATCATGCCAACACCGCTGTGTATCACGTTGACCTTGACTTCCTTATGATGGATCTTCATCAGTGAATCGGACAACGCTTCGACCGATCCGTCCACATCACCCTTCACAATGAGAGCGAGTTCCTTTACTTCGCCCTCCTGGATCTGTTGCGAAAATTCCTCGAGTGTCTTGTGACGAACCTGCCGGTATTCCTGCTCCCTCTTGAGCTGCTTGCGCCGGATGCTGATCTCCCGTGCATCGCGATCCGCACCCACCACGGCGAACACGTCACCTGCCTGAGGGATGCCGTCCATTCCTGTTATTTGTACCGGAGTGGAAGGACCAGCCTCCTCCACACGATTGCCCCGCTCATCGAACATAGCCCTCACCTTGCCGCGGTGGACGCCGGCAATGAAGGGGTCACCGACCCTGAGTGTTCCGGTCTGCACGAGAACCGTTGCCGTTGTTCCCTTTCCCCGGTCCAGCTGGGCTTCGATGATTGTTCCATAGGCCACACGATCGGGATTCGCCTTGAGGTCGAGCAGGTCGGATTCGAGCGCAATTTTTTCAAGCAGAAGATCGACGTTTTTTCCGGTCTTCGCTGAGATCTCCACGGACTGATACTTCCCTCCCCATTCCTCCACCAGGATATTCTTCTCCGACAGCTGCTGTCTGATCCGTTCCGGGTTGGCATCGGGTTTGTCGATCTTATTGAGGCCGATGATGATCGGTACCGCGGCGGCCTGTGCGTGACTGATCGCCTCGAGCGTCTGCGGCATCACGCTATCATCCGCCGAAACGACAAGGACAACGATATCGGTAATCTGTGCACCGCGGGCCCGCATCGCCGTGAATGCTTCGTGGCCGGGTGTGTCCAGGAACGTGACTTTGTTACCGCTCGCGGTTGTCACTTCATACGCGCCGATATGCTGGGTAATCCCGCCCGCTTCCCCGGCAACGACATTCGCGCTGCGGATATAGTCCAGGAGAGAGGTCTTGCCGTGATCGACATGTCCCATGATCGTGACGACCGGAGGACGCGGCTTGAGGTCCTCAGGCGCATCTTCGATATCCTGAATGAGGGTGTCTTCTTCCAGCTCATCATAGAATGCTGCTTCGAAGCCGAACTCATCGACCACCAGCGTGATGGTGTCCTTCTCGAGGCGCTGGTTGATGGAGACCATGATCCCGAGATCCATGCATTTCCGGATGACATCGGCCACGTTCACCCGCATCAGGTTCGCCAGTTCGTTGACCGAAAGGAACTCCGTCACGCGGAGACGGCCGGCTTCACGCTGTGCCTCTTCCTGTACCCGGCGCTCTTCCTCTTCACGCTCCTTCTTCTTCTTCTTGCGAAGGACCGCCCTGCCCGAGGGTGAGTTGTCGTCCATCGCGGCGAGGGTCTTCCTGATCGCCGTCTTTACCTCGTCCTGACTGACCTCCGCCTGTCTTGAACGCCGGCCCTTCTTCTTTTTCCGATCCAGATCATCCGTCTCAGGCGATTTGGCAACGGCGTCCTCGCGGATCTTTCGCTTCTTCTTCTTCTTCTTGTGTGGTTCCTCGGAACTGCCGGGTGTCCCCGCTGCCGGTTTTTTCTTCGGCGTGAGGTCGAGTTTCCCTTTAATTGTCAGACCGCCTCTCAGGCTTTTCCGTTCCCTCGCAAGCGGTGATGCCGGATCGGATGGTTTTGCGGATTGTACTTCCTTCCCGGCCGGCTGTTGGCCTGATTCTTCGGATTCAGGAACGGCTTCCTCATCGGCAACCTGGTCAGTTGCTTCAGCACTTTCTGCAACTGCGGGCGGAGCTTCCTCCGGAGCCTCTTCAGCCTCTTCCTTCGGGGGAACCTGCTCGGGAGTTGCCTCGGCCTTCACTTCCACAGGGGCCTTTTCCTCTTCTGCTGCCACCGGTGCGGGCTCCTGAGGCTGCTCTTCCTTCTCTTCAGCCTGGTCTGCCTCTTTCTTTTCTGCCCGCTTCTTCGTCTCGCGGATCTCCTGAATCTTCCGGTTGTGACGGTCAGCGACATCCTTCTCCTTCTTGAACTGGATCAGAATGTCTCTCATCATGTCGTCATTCACCACCGACATGTGGCTCTTGACCTCATGGCCCTTCTTCCGCAGAAACTCAATCAAAGTCTCGTGCGACACATTCAACTCGGTCGCGACCTTGTAGACTTTCTTCTTCTTCTCTTTTTGTACTGTTTCGACCATTTCCATCCTGAAGGTTCGGGGTCCGGACTTACTGTCCGCTCACTTTTGTTTCGTTACCCGGCTGGTTTTCCGGCTCAGCAACTGATGAATCCTCGCTGTGCGTTACCGGCTCTTTCTCTTCCACTGAGCTGTCCCCTTCATCGTCCGCCGGATCCTTCTGCCCGGAGGGCTCTTCTTCGTCTGCCTTTGCCTCCTCTTCCTGCTCAGGAACAATCCCCTCCGCCGAGGATTCCTCCGGCGTTACATCCTCACCTGTTGTCTCTGCTTCAGCATCCGATTTGCGTATTTCAATCTCTCCCTCTCCGACCTCAGCTTCCTCGAGGTCCCTCTGCATCATCTCCCAGATCTCATGGACCCTCGCTTCGTCCAGCCCTTCCACTTCGGCCAGTTTTTCCATCGGGGCGTTGATCACCTCTTTTGCAGTGTCGAACCCGGCCGCAATCAGCTTCAGGTACAGTTCCTCACCCAGATCATCCTTGAAATCAATCAGTTCAATATCATATTCGTCTTCATCTCCGCCTTCCTTGATCAGATTCAGTTCATATCCGGTCAGGCGGGATGCAAGCCTGATATTCTGACCGTTTCGTCCGATCGCCAGAGAAACCTGATCGTTCGCGACAAGGACCTCGCAACTCTTCTCTTCCGGGGAGAGTTTCAACTCGACGATCTTTGCGGGAGACAGAGCGCGCTGGATGAACAACTCCGGTTGATCGGTGAAATTGATGACATCGATGTTCTCGTTGTTCAATTCACGAACAATGGTGTGGATCCGGACTCCTTTCATTCCGACGCAGGCCCCGACGGCATCGATCCGGTCATCATGAGACTCGACCGCAACCTTTGCGCGTTCGCCGGGTTCCCGGGCGATCGCTTTGATCTCGATAATCCCGTCATAGATTTCCGGAATCTCGAGCTCAAACAGCTTTGCGAGAAACCGCATGTCCGCGCGCGATACAATTACAGCCGGGGTTCCGGAGTTTTTGCGAACCTCCTTCACGACGGCACGGATCGTCTCACCTTTCTTGTATCGTTCTTTCGGAATCTGTTCGCTCTTCGGAAGGACGAGCTCGTTCCTGTTATGGTTGATCAGGATCTCGTTCCGGCGTATCTGATAGATCTCACCGACGATGATATCACCGATCGCATTGCTGTACTCGTTGAAAATGATATCCCGTTCGATCTCTTTGATGCGCTGGTTCAGATTCTGCTTGGCACTTACGACGAGACGGCGGCCGAAGGTCACGAGAGGAACGACTTCAACGTAATCTTCACCGATCTCGAGGTCCTCGCCTGAAAGATCCCTGGCTGTCTTCAGATCGATCTGCAGGTTCGGATCTTCAACTGTTTCCACAACCTCACGCTCGAGGAAGATTTCGATATCCCCCTTGTCCATATTCACCACGACTTCGAATTTGGCCTCCTGTCCGAAGCGTTTGCGGACCATCATGGAAAAGACATCCTCGACGACACCGGCGAGAACGTCTTTGTCGATTCCCTTTTCACGCACCATCTGCGAGAAGGAGTCAACAATCTCAGAATTCATCATGAACCTCCAGATCAGAAACCGCCATCCGTTCTACCAGGGCGGTCTAATTTTTGCTGAAACAATATCTTTGAATGCGAGAACCTCTTCCTTTTTGGAGGAGGTCTCTTCGATCGTAATTCCATCGTCTGACAGGCCCGTGAGCCGACCGTCTTTGATCACCGGGGGCCCCTCGGAAGGAAGAGTCACCTCGACCAGTTTCCCCACATGCTTTCTGAACTGCCAGGGAAATCTGAGAGGTCGGTCCAGCCCCGGTGACGAAACCTCGAGCCGGTACCGTCCGCCGGGTATCTCATCATCGAATATCGGCTGCAGGTCCTTGTTCAGGTCTCTGCAGAGAGCGAGGGTGATACCCTCGAGGTTGTCGACGAAGATCTCAAGGACAGGCAAACGCGCCTCGCCGCGGACGACAATATCAACGACTGTTGCTCCTCGGGCGGCGACACAGGCGTCAATCTTCTTCCTCAGAGCGGTGGAAATAGTCAAACTGCTTCTGCCTCAAATCCCTTCAAACAAAAATAGCCCAAAACGGGCTACTTCGAGGAACAGACTTAAGATACGGAGTGGGGGGACCAAAAGCAAGTCTCACCGCCGGCGGGAACCCTGATTTCAAGCGTTATTCCGGAGTTTCGCCTCGTTCATGACTCCTCACCTTCTCTCTGAACCACGCGCCGACCCTTGCA
>JAOUDE010000202.1 GCA_029859455.1 Ignavibacteria bacterium
TGTGGTGGCACACCGGGCTGCGAACGCCGCTGCATTTGAGCGCCAGGAAGGGTTCAAGCTTACGTTCACGCCGTACATTGTCGAGTCGCTCGTGAAGGCGATCAAACAGTACCCGCTGATCAACTCCTCGATTGACGGAGACAAGATCATCCGGAAGAATTTCATCAACCTCGGTATTGCGGTTGCGTCCGATAACGGATTGATCGTACCGGTGTTGAAAAACGCCGAGGAGAAGAATTTTATCGGACTTGCGCGCGGGGTGAATGATCTTGCTGCGCGCACGAGAAACAAACGGCTGACACCGGATGACATACAGGGGGGAACGTTTACGATTTCGAACTTCGGGGTGTTCGGTACGATGATCGGGACACCGATTATCAACCAGCCCCAGGTGGCGATTCTCGGAACGGGTGCAATCAAAAAGCAGGCTGCCGTTGTGAACGACGCGATCGCGATCAGATCGATCGCGTATTTCACACTCTCCTTCGATCACCGCATCGTTGACGGTGCGCTCGGCGGAATGTTCCTGCAGGAGATTGTCCGAAACCTCGAAGCCTACGACCCACAGACCCGGTTCTAGGTGAAAACGGAACTCCGGGAGCGGAAACAGGGAGATCGGCAGCGCGTTCGGAAGCCCGACTGGCTGAAGATGCGGATTCCGGCCGGCGACAGCACGGTCTTTCTGAAAGAACTGATGAGGGAACGAGGGCTTCACACCGTGTGTGAGGAAGCCCGCTGTCCGAACATGGCTGAATGCTGGGGGGCCGGGACAGCGACCTTCATGATTCTGGGCGACGTCTGCACGCGCTCCTGCGGCTTCTGCGCCGTGAAGACAGGCAAACCCCTGCTCATCGATCCTGAAGAACCGGCGAAGGTCTCGGAAGCAGTCAGGCTGATGGGTGTCCGCCACGCGGTCATCACCTCGGTCAACCGGGATGAGCTGAATGATGGAGGAGCCTCGGTGTTTGCGGAGACAATCCGCAGGGTGCGGCGGGAGAATCCAGGTGTTACGATTGAGGTTCTGATCCCCGATTTCCGGGGCGTCTGGTCTGCCCTTGATCTGGTGATTGATGAGCGTCCGGATATTCTGAATCACAATGTCGAAACCGTCCCTCGTTTGTACTCTACGGTCCGTCCTCAGGCTCGTTACCAGCGCTCTCTCGACCTCCTGGACCATGCTCGATCGCGCGGCGTGGTGACGAAAGCCGGGATGATGCTCGGCCTGGGGGAGGAACGCCATGAGGTCCGGAAGGTCATGGTCGATCTCCACGCCGTTGGATGCAGAATTCTGACCCTGGGGCAGTACCTCCAGCCCACCAGGGGCCACCTTCCGGTCGAGCGGTATCTGGCTCCGGAGGAGTTTGATTCACTCAGGGATGAAGGGCTCACGCTGGGATTTCGCCATGTCGAGGCCGGTCCCCTGGTTCGCAGTTCCTACCACGCCGAACGCCATGTCCCCGCCGTTCCGGAGGAAAAAAGAAAGGATCCGCAGGTCTGAAAGTTGATTGTAGGTGAGGAATTCGGTACATTTAACGACTTTCCAAGTTACTCTTCGAGCAGGTGAACAATTGGACTATCGAACACAGTATTTCAAGACCTCAGACATCCAGCAGCGATGGCATTTGATCGACGCATCCAACAAGACCCTTGGTCGCGTGGCAACAGAGATTGCGCGTTTGCTGCGCGGAAAACATAATGCGCGGTTCACGCCGAACGCCGACCTCGGAGACTTCGTGGTGGTTGTGAACGCGGCGAAAATTCAGGTCAAAGGCAAGAGGCAGGAACTGAAGGACTACTTCCGGCACACCGGTTATCCGGGTGGCGCCGTGCGGGAGGATTTTCAAACGGTTCTCCGCAAACATCCGGAGCGGGTTATTGAGCATGCCGTAAAGGGAATGCTCCCCCATAATCGTCTGGGTCGCCAGCTGTTCAAGAAAATGAAGGTGTACGGCGGAGCGGAGCACCCGCATGCCGCTCAGAGTCCCGTCCCGTACATTCAAGGCGTATAAAGGAGTCAGAGATGCAATCGAACAGGACAATGGCAGTTGGTCGACGAAAAACATCCGTTGCACGGGTCATCCTGACGCCGGGGAACGGCAAGATTCAGATCAACAACCGCCCGCTGGAAGACTATTTTCCGCTTGCCACGCAACAGACCGAAATCTCCAGGCCGCTCGTTGTGACCGAGACGGCCGGAAAATATGATGTCCGTGTGAATGTGGAAGGAGGTGGGTCAACCGGGCAGGCCGGTGCGATCAGACACGGTATCGCCCGGGCGCTTGTGGAAATCAACGAAGAGTACAAGTCTCCGCTGCGCAACGCAGGCCTGATGACACGCGACCCGAGGATGGTCGAACGGAAAAAGTACGGACAGAAGAAAGCGCGGAAGAGATTCCAGTTCTCGAAACGCTGAGTTACACGTTGTAAATACACATACCTTTGGATTCTCAGGAAGTTGCCCTGCTCCGGCAGGGTCCCTGCAGAAGTTGAAGAAGGTAGAGGATTAAACTACCAGAGAGGAACACCCCAATGCCACGCGTTGAAGTCGCGGAATTGCTTGCCGCGGGATGTCATTTCGGACATCTCACCCGCCGTTGGAATCCCAAAATGCGCCCCTATATCTTTATGGAGCGAAACGGGATTCACGTTATCGATCTCATGAAAACCCAGCAGCTCCTTGAGGATGCCTGCAATGCCCTTTCGAATATTGTTTCGGAAGGAAAGCGAATTCTCTTTGTCGGCACCAAGAAACAGGCAAAAGAAGTTGTCAAGGAGGCAGGTCTTCAGTCGGGCCAGTTTTACGTCACCGAGCGGTGGCTCGGTGGTACGCTGACCAATTTTACCACCATCCGCAAGAGTGTCAAACGTCTGACCAATATCGAAAAAATGGAGACGGACGGCACGTTCGACAAAATGACGAAGAAGGAAATCCTGTTTCTTCATCGCGAGAAGGAGAAGCTGCAGAAGGTTCTCTCCGGCGTTGTCGATCTGACTCGTCTGCCCGGTGCGCTCTTTGTCGTTGACATCCGGAAGGAATCGATCGCTGTCAAGGAAGCACGTCGTCTCGGAATTCCGGTGTTCGCCATCGTCGATACGAACTGCGATCCTGACGGGATTGACTATCTGATCCCTGCGAACGATGACGCAATCAAGTCGATCCAGGTGATCACGAAGGCGGTGACGGAAGCGGTGAGAGAGGGTAAGGAGCGATCTGCCTCGGGTGATTCAGACCGGGGCAGTGATACAGGAGAAGGGGCGACCGCGAAACCGGTCGAATCAGAATCCACGACCAACTGAACAAGACCAGCGAACAGAACTTGGAAACCATGGAAATTACAGCAGCGACAATCAAGCGTCTCCGGGACAAGACCGGAGCCGGAATGATGGATTGCAAGAAAGCGCTCGAAGCCAGCAACGGGGATATGGATGCGGCGATCGAGTTCCTTCGCAAGAAGGGGGCCGCGATGGCACAGAAGAGGGCTGACCGGTCCGCGAAGGAAGGCGTGATCGTTGCCAGCGTATCGGCCGACGGCAAACGGGGCGTGATGGTTGAAGTGAATTGCGAGACGGATTTTGTCGCCCGGAGCGATGACTTTATGGGGTTTGCCGGGACAGTTCTTGCGGCGCTCGAACGGGAGGGAAAGGGTGATCCGGACTCGGTCTCAGCGCTCAAGACAGATACGGAAAAAACCGTTGGAGAGCTTCTCTCGGATCTTCTGGCGAAGGTCGGGGAAAAAATTGAAGTCCGGCGGATAACGGTCACCGAGAGCGGGAACGGTGTTTTCTGCTCCTACGTCCATGTTGGCAACAAGATCGGCGTCCTTGTGGAGCTCGAGGGTGTTGCCCTGGATGAAAAAGGGATCGAGGTCGGCCGCAACATTGCCATGCAGATTGCTGCCATGAACCCCATGGTTGTCTCGCGGGAGGAAATCACTCCGGAGATGATCGCCCGGGAACTTGAGATCTACCGGACGCAGGCAGCGAATGAAGGGAAGCCGGCTGAGATAGCGGAGAAGATAGCGAAGGGCCGGCTGGAAAAATTCTTCCAGGAGGTCTGCCTTCTTGAGCAGACCTATATCAGGGATTCCGGGAAGATCGTTCGGGAATTCCTCAAAGAGAATCCGGCGGCGGCAGGACCGATCACCGTCAAGGGATTTACACGGCTGCACCTGGGAGAGGAGTAGCGGGCGGCAGGTGGCGACTCCAGCATACAGGCGAATTCTGCTGAAACTGTCGGGCGAAGCCCTCATGGGTCAGCGGGAGTTTGGCATCGATCCGGACGTGCTCAACCGTTACGCCGAGGAGATTCGGGTCGCGAAGGAATCCGGTGTGCAGATTGGAATCGTCATCGGAGGAGGGAATATCTACCGTGGTGTCGCCAACTCTTCCGATGATATCGATAAGGTCACCGGCGACCACATGGGAATGCTCGCGACGCTCATCAACGCGCTTGCTCTTCAGAGCGCCCTCGAGCATCACGGACTTGTTACCCGGTTGATATCGGCGATCCGGATGGAGGTGATCGCAGAGCCGTTCATTCGTCGAAGGGCGGTCAGACATCTTGAGAAGGAGAGGGTGGTTATCTTCGGAGCCGGTACCGGAAACCCTTACTTCACGACCGACACCGCCGCCGCGCTGAGAGCGATCGAAATCGAGGCGGACGTCATCATCAAGGGAACCCGGGTCGATGGGGTGTATGACGCCGATCCGGAAGAGAATGAGGGTGCCGTCCTCTACGACTCCCTCTCCTATATGGATGTGATGAAGAAGGATCTCAAGGTCATGGATATGACCGCCATTACGCTCTGCAGGGAGAACAAATTGCCGATCCTCGTGTTCAATATGAACAAGCACGGAAACCTGAAAGCATTGATTTCCGGTGAGAAAGTTGGTACGAAGGTCTGTTAGGAATGCGACCGAAACGGACGGAGGTAGTATGGTCAAGGATATCCTGAAACAATGTGATGACAGGATGACGAAGGCGGTCGAGGTTGTCCGCCTGGAACTTGTCAAGATCCGGACCGGGAAGGCGACCACCGCTCTTCTCGACGGCATCAAGGTGGATTATTACGGAACGATGACCCCGCTTTCCCAGGTCGGGAATATCAGTGTTGTCGATGTTCACACGCTGACGGTCCAGCCCTGGGACAAAAGCATGCTGGATCCTATTGTCAAAGCGGTGATGACGGCGAATCTCGGATTGAATCCAGCCCCGGATGGAGAGATTATCCGTGTCCCCATCCCCCCCCTGAA
>JAOUDE010000203.1 GCA_029859455.1 Ignavibacteria bacterium
ACGGCTTCTTGTTCCAATGGCCGCTGTATCGGCGTTTCTGAACAACACGCCGCTGATGGCGATGCTGATTCCGGCCGTGAAGGAGTGGTGCCGCCAACACCGGTTTCCATCCTCGAAGCTCCTTCTGCCGGTGAACTATGCGGTTATTGTCGGAGGAACCTGCACCCTGATCGGGACAAGCACCAATCTGGTGGTCCACGGGTTGCTCCTCGAGCGGGGATATCCGGGATTCTCGTTCTTTGAGCTGGGGCTGGTCGGCGTCCCGATGGCGGTCGCCGGAATCGGGGCCCTCGTTGTTGTTCTCCACCGCTTCCTTCCGAAACGGAAGGAGGTGACAGAATCTCTCGGAGAAAGCAGCCGGGAATTCGTTGTGGAAATGAAAGTGGAGGCCGATTACGAACAGGCAGGCAAATCGGTTGAAGAAGCGGGGTTGAGAAACCTGCGCGGACTCTTCCTGTTTCAGATCGAACGGGCTGGAATGCCGGTCGCCCCCGTTCATCCCGAAGAGAGAATTCTGTCGGGCGACCGTCTTTTCTTCACGGGAATTCCTTCCTCTATAATGGACCTGCAGAAGCAGCGCGGTCTTGTCGCGGCCCGGGATTCCCGGTTCAACATCAAAGACTACGATTCGAACGAGTTCAAGACGTATGAGGTCGTGATCTCCCCGGCTTCACCTCTTGTCGGCCGGACGGTGAAGGAAACCGGGTTCCGCGGGACCTACGATGCCGTGATTCTGGCAATCCACCGTAGCGGGGAGCGGATAGACAAGAAGATCGGTGATGTCCGGTTTAAACCGGGTGACACACTCCTCCTTCTTTCGGACAGAGATTTCCACAACAGATGGTATCACACCGGAGAGTTTCTTCTGGTATCTCAGACTGTTGTCAAGCCGTCTAAACGGAGAGTGCAGGCGATGATATCGGTCGGGATCGGTGTAGCAATGGTCCTCGCTGCCACGTTGGAGGTCGTCCCGATGGTGGTCGCTGCCGCCACTGCAGCGGTTCTGCTGGTTGTCACCCGGTCGGTGACTTCACAGGAAGCGTTTGCATCCATCGATTTCAATGTCCTCCTCACGATTGCAGGGTCATTCGGAATTGCCAGAGCGCTCGAAAGCGTTGGTATTGCCGGGGAAATCGGCAAGAGCATGGTTGGGCTGGCAAGCCCGATGGGGGATGTCGCCACGGTCGCGGCCCTCTATTTTGCTACTGTCCTTGTGACGGAATTTGTTTCCAACAATGCGGCAGCCGCAATCATGTTTCCAATTGGTCTCTCGGTGGCCGGTCAGGTCGGCATGCCGGTGATGGCGGCCGTCTATGCCGTGACACTGGGCGCATCCTCCGGTTTTGCCACCCCAATCGGTTATCAGACAAGTCTGATGGTCCAGGGGCCGGGAGGATACCGGTTCCGTGACTACCTTACAGTCGGCATACCGATGGACCTGATCGTCGGTGTGACGGCAGTTGTGATGATCTGGTTGGTCCTGTTGTAGCCCGGAAATCGCAGACAAGTCAGATTCAGGAATGAAACCACGCCTCTGTCAGGAAATGTGATGAACACCATTGCTACGACGATCGGACTGCTTGTAGTCAGTAACCTGTTCATGACCTTTGCATGGTACGCTCATCTGAAGGAGTTGAATCACAAGCCGTGGATCATGGCGGCCCTTATCAGCTGGGGAGTCGCGTTGTTGGAATACCTGTTCCAGGTTCCCGCCAACAGGATCGGTTTCAAGGTTATGTCGGTCAGTCAGCTCAAAATTCTGCAGGAAGTAATGACCCTGTCGGTCTTCGTCCCGTTCGCATATTTCTATCTGAAGGAACCGCTGAAGCTGGACTATCTCTGGGCCGCCTGTTGTCTCATGGGCGCCGTCTATTTCGCTTTCCGGTCACCATAGGTACGATCATATTGACGTTGCATCTGCTTTTCAGGATATTGGGACTTCTGAGTTTCCCGTTTGTTACCGGTCTACTTAGTTCGAGGACGGCGGCGATGAATGTGTGGTTGAAGCGGGTTCGGTTGTGGTGTTGCTTCGCAGTGTTCGTCCCGGGATGCCAGGATAGTGGAATCGATATCTCTCCGAAATCGACGACAGGCTCCTTGCTTGCTGTTAACGATGACCGGAGAGTGACTCTTGTGTGGACTTCATGGGCCGGTGCTACTCCGGATGAAGTGGACATTTTCCGGGGCAGTCATTCAGGATTCTCTCCCGACCGATCAACATACTATGCGACTGTTCCGGGCACGGTCTTCCGTTTCGAAGATGAAGCGGTCATCAACGGAACAGCATACTACTATCGACTCGTTCCTGTTGAACAGGGGGAATTCGGCCAGCGCTTTTCCGGCTCTCCCGCAAATGAAGCGTACGGGCGGCCGTTTGATTACGGTGCCGTAACGGTCCCCGCGTACGACCAACATATCCAGCCGCTCTTCAACAGCAGCTGTGCCGTCCATGGCTGCCATGTCGGAGCCGACGATGCAACGCCCGACGGTCTTCCGTTGCCGCGCCTCGCTCACGGGGGTCAATTCTCCCTGAAATCGTGGGAGGATCTATTCTATGGAGAGAAAGACGGTGCCGTCGTGGTCCCCTTCTCGTCATTCAAGAGCGACCTGGTGTTCCATGTGAACAGCGATACGATGCTTGCACCGGTCGGCCTTCCCCATATGCCGCTCCCGGGATTGAACCTCCCTGCCAGCCAGGTGTCAACCCTTATCCGGTGGATTGACGAAGGGGCGAAAAATCAGAGCGGAACATTTCCGTTCGAAGTATCGCCCGGCGGACGGGTGCTCTCCGTCTGCGCCTCTGAAGACCTCATCGCCGTTCTTGATATTGAAACCGGTTTCCTCTCCCGCTACGTGAAGGTGGGAAGGGAGGCGGATCCTTCACTGCCGTTTGGATCCCCGCACCATGTGAAGGTCGATCCGAACGGTGAGTTCTTCTACGTTACCCTGATCAATGCTCAGGAACTCTGGAAGTTCTCGGCCGCCAGCTATGAGCTTCTTGGAAGGCTCCCGATCCCGTTTCAACCGGCCGATATCGCACTGACGCAGACAGGAGACTCGGCGTATGTCAGCAGTTTCAATTCCTCTGCCGGGCTTGTTACCCTCGTGAATACTTCAACGATGCAGATCATCAGGAGCATCACCACGCCATTCGCCTCGAATCCCCATGGTGTCGTCCTGACGAATGACGGGACGAAGGTCTTCGTCACCAACGCGGGGAGCGGGAATCTTACCATGATCAACAGGGCGGACAACAGCACGTCTCTTGTCGCTCTCGACACCCTCGGCAATCCGTTCGGATCCTCGGTGAGCCCGTATCTTGCTGATGTCACACCGGATGACCGGTTTCTGTTTGTTACGGACTATGCACCGGGTGGAGAGAATGTCTATGTGATCGACCTTCAGGTTGATCCGACAAAACCATCTCACGTGATTCCGATCGGCGGCCGTTCCGTCCATGTTGCGGTGACGCCGGACGGCTCAAGTGCATTCGTCTGCAATCTCGATCTGAACAGCGTCCACCGGATCCAAATCCCGGAGTTCACCGTCTCGACGATACCGAATGTCGGCAAACAGCCGCACGGGGTTGCTTTTTCTCCTGACGGAACGACGGCGTACGTGACGACGGAGAACACGCTGACCCCGGATCCCCCTCATCATCCGAGTACCTCAGGAGCCGGCGTTTCCTTCGTGTATGTGATCGATGTGGCAACGCTCCGCATCCTCCGCTCCGTTGAAGTCGGAGCGTTTGGACAGGGGTTGACGGTGATTCCATGAAGGCCGGGATCTCCCTTCTTGCCATCCTTTATGGTGTCACTTCTGCGGTTCCGGCTCATGGGCAGACCTGGCAGAAGGAAGTCTATTCGATCCCCGTTTCCGGAGCTCACGGGACGATCGAACATCCCTTTACGGGCGGGATCTATAACCCGATGCATCAATTCGCCGATATCGACACCGATGGTGACCTCGACCTGTTCGTGTTCGAGCCGTCGGATGGAAGGTTCAGTTTTTTCCGCAATGAGGGAACGCCATCGGAGGCCATGTTTCGGTACGAACGCGATCCATTTGTTCTCCCGGACCCCTTCGGATGGTTCGGGTTGGCCGATATCAACGGTGATTCAAAGCTGGACCTGATGACATCGCCGCCATCCTCGAACTCTCTGATGCTGTATCTGAACACCGGGACATTGCAGGCCCCGCAGTTTTCCCTCTGGACGTCAGCGCTTCTGGACTCTGCCGGCCAGGTTGTATACTCGGAGAGCTATTCCCTCTCTTCGTTGACCGATATGGATGGAGACGGTGATCCCGATTTTCTTTCGTTGAACACAAGCATCGGCACGATCAACTATTATGAGAATATCGGAACTCCTGCGGTGCCTCTTCTTGCGTTCAGGACCGCCCGGTACCAGAATATTCAGATCTGCATAGGATGCGGGGACGGGTCAGAGGGAAGCCATGGAAACGGATCACTGCATCTTTCGGATATTGATGGGGACGGGGATAACGACCTCCTGTATGGAGACCTCTTTCACACCGGCCTTTACTTCTTTGAGAATGTCGGAACCCCCGGTAACGCGGTGCTCGACTCTGTGACCGCATGGTTTCCGTTCGATGATCCTGTTGTCACTCCGGGATTCAATCAGGCGACTCTGGCGGATATCGACAATGACGGAGATAAGGATCTGTTTGTGAGCGTGATGGCATCCCTCGTCGGGGTTGACAATTTCCGGTTTCTGTCCAATGAGTCAGCCGGCGGAGAACTCCGCTTTGTCGAATCGACCAGGAATTTTCTGGAAACCGTCGATTTCGGACTCCAGGCCGCGCCGGTGTTTGTGGATATCGATGCAGATGGTGACGAGGATTTGTTTGTCGGCAACCTGGACGGCGACATCGCATTCATCCGGAATACCGGGTCAGCGACTGTGCCCGCCTTCCTGATCGAGGATACTGCATTCGTATCCAGTCCGACGGCGTTCCTGCTTGCACCGACCTTCGCTGATATCGATGCAGACGGCGACCAGGATCTGTTTGTCGGTCATTTCGGCGGAAAAATCGAGTTTCACCGGAACACCGGGACGGCAATGACGCCGGTGTTCGAGAGGGAGCTATGGTTATTCGATACGCTTTCCATCGGAAGTTATACGGGACCTGCCTTCATGGACATGGAGGGTGACGGGGACCTCGATCTGTTTATCG
>JAOUDE010000204.1 GCA_029859455.1 Ignavibacteria bacterium
CGCATCGTTGAAAATAAACTCGTTCTGTTTCGCCGTCATGGTCGGATAGATCGGCACGCCAACGCCACCCAGGAACACTGAAGCCATATCTGCCACCACCCACTCAGGCCTGTTCTCAGCAATGATTGAGATCCTGTCACCCCGCCTGAACCCGAGCGAGGCGAGTCCGCACGCAAACCGGTCAACCATTCCCGCGAGCTCTTTGTAGGAGATATCCCGATACCTGCCGTCGCGCTTCACTTTCATGACAGGCTTAGAGGAACCAAGAAACTTCGCCGTGATATTGCGGAACATTTCGGGGATGGTAGAGAAATCGACGAGGACGGACATGACGGTCAGGGAGTAAGTTGGACGGGATGAACGTAACTTAACGGATCGGTACGTTCAAATGGTAGGGTATGGACAGATGAAATGCAAACAGGCTTCCCCGCCTATCTTCTGGTTTAGTTGCCCGTCCTGCGGTGTCTGAAAAGAAAGACCAGTGTGGCTCCGTGTTCCGCGCGAAAGATCCGGCTCCCTCCTGCAAGGGAAAGGGCTGTCAGAAACCCTGCACGCAGAATCCTGAACGGCCAGGCGAGGGCGGAAGATCCGCTGCGTCTTGCCGAAAACTGTTCGCTCATGAGCGTATTGAACGGTGCATCAAAGGGGAGCTGTCTGCGGGCAAGGACTTCCAGGTTTGCCCGACTGCACAGCTGCTCCAGTGTCTTTGCTGAGAAATGATTCAGATGCCGGGGCGTGTCGTATGCGATCCAGTTCTCGCCATAAGCTCCGGCATCGATTCCATTCACATTGGGCAAAGCGATCAGAAGGAACCCGTCGTTCTTCAGGAGCATCGCCAGACGATGAACAGCCGCGATTGGATCATAGAGATGCTCCAGGACATGCCACAACGTAATGACGTCATAGCCTCGGGCGTCTGCAGGCAGGGCTCCAAGATCCCCTGTGTATACGGTCAGACCGAGTGTCTTCCTTGCCCAGGACGACGCCGTCGCGTCCCGTTCCAGGCCGGTCACCTGCCAGCCCGCTCTCCCCAGTGTCGAAAGAAATTCTCCGGTTCCGCAACCGACATCGAGAAGCGTGCCCGGCCCTCTGGCTGTGCCTCCCCGCCAGAACCTCTCGACCAGCCTTCGCTTCCAGTGAAGATTGATCGTCCTGATCCGCCCGTAGATCCTGTTCACTGCGGAGCGGTCCTCCCTGGTGCTGGAAAACGGGAGGTATTCTTCATTCTGATAATACTTCTGGCTTTCCTCCTCTACCGGACGCGGGTTCAGATAGACCATCGAGCAGCCAGCACATCGGCAGAGCTGGAACAGTGCCGGACCGTCTGTGTTGAACCTGTCCGGAACTTCCCTGTGAAGGTCAGACTCAGCGCTGCCGCAAACCGGACAGGATGTCGATTCGAAATCAGCCACGAAAATTCACCCGGGTTCCGGGAAGGTCGGCATAAGTCCTGCGCTGAAAAAGAAAGTACTGCAACACCACGCTTCGGGGATAGAGAGCCTTTTGCGCCACATCCCTCCGCAGATCCGGAGATCGCTTCCTGAGGGTGCGTGGGAGTTGAAGGAGGGTCTGGAGAATCGAACGCAGAATGGCGAACGCATTGAGCGGCTGGAATAGCAGAAGTCGGTAGACCACCGCGACGCTGTCCAGAACCATCCGAACCGGCATCACGGCAAGCAGAGTCGGAAGCGGGAGGTTCTTGATCATCATCATCAGGCTGTTTCTGTGGTTCAGGAGTACCTTCAGAGGCGTATCCGCCGAGAGGGTCGACCCGGCATCGTGCCGTGCCACCGCGCCGGGAACCGACACGCTCCGGTATCCTCTGTTGCGAAGTCGCCACTGGAGGTCAATTTCCTCCATATGAGCAAAGAAATCAGTATCGAAAAGCCCGGCATCCAGCACGAGGGAACTTCTGACGAGGCAACACGCCCCGCTGGCCCAGAAGATCTCGGCCGGCTCGTCATACTGGCCGGAATCCTCTTCACAGGTATCGAACATCCTCCCTCTGCAAAACGGGAAGCCATAGCGGTCCATTTCGCCTCCCGCTGCCCCCGCGTAGTCAAACTTACCTGGTTCCTTAATGGAAAGGATCTTCGGCTGGCATGCAGCGATCGTCTGGTCCGCCTGCATCGTGATGATCAACTTCTCCAGTAATCCCTCCGTGACAAGCGCATCGTCATTCAATAGCAGGGCAAACTCACCTCTGGCATGCCTCAGACCAAGGTTGCAGCCGCCGGCGTAGCCCAGATTCGATTCCGAGCGAATCACGGTGACATCGGGGAACTTTCTGGAGGCAGGACCCACACTCCCGTCGGTCGAACCGTTGTCGATCAGCAGAACCTCGCTCGGCTGATATGTGAGCGCTTTCAATGATTCCAGACACCTGAAGAGAATTTCTTTTCCCTTCCAGTGCGGAATGATGACGGAAACAATTGGGAAATCTTTTGAGGTGCCTGCCTGGGGAGTCATAACCGGTTTTGTGAACGGAATATAGGATCGCCCCGACCAACATGCAAGCATGCCGCGTCACCAACATCTCTGTTCGTGCCGCCGGATTTTTTTCTTACCTAACTTCTTGCCGTGCATCAGGAAATCCGATTCGCAGAATTTTCTTCTTGACTTCACCCGATGGCGATTGTATATTTCGAGCCGTCTTTTCTGGTTGAGCCTCGACAAGGACAGGAACTATCGGAAGGAACATGATAGAGCCGATGACATTGCCTCCCAGCTTTCACTTGTCCGATACTGAATGAACCATTTGATATCAATTACCCCGTTGCACGTAACGAACGTCCAGGCAATCAGTTACAGTTCGTGAGGCCCCAAGCCCCCTCTCGGGTCAGAGACGGGGCTTCGTCGTCTCTGGACCTGACGAAGGCAACTTGAATGCCCGGAACTATTTGAATAACTTACAATCAGCAAGAGGAATCATCGATGGCAGGAAAGGGATCCCCCACCACCTCCGTAACCCGCAAGAAGGAAGCTGGGTCAATGGCAGAAGACTCAAAAAAGATGAATGATGTGGTTCTCGACAAGGCGCTTGATTGCCGGGACTACTATGGCGACAACGATCTTGCCGCGGATGTCCTGAGATCCAAGTATCTGGCGCCTACCGAGCAGGGACCGATGCATTTGTGGGACCGGATGGCAAAGGCGATCGCCTCGGTCGAAGGGAAGGACAAAGAGAAGTGGTACAACCAGTTCCTCGACCTGCTGTTCGACTTCAAGTTTGTCCCGGGTGGACGGGTGATGCATGGTGCAGGCCGCGAGGATGCGCGCCGAAGGCCGACACTTTCGAACTGCTACGTGATTCCGATCGAAGAAGACAGCCTCGAAGGGATCTACCGCTGCCTCCAGGAATCGGCCATGGTCTACAGAACCGGTGGTGGTGTCGGGACGGACCTCACCAGCCTTCGGCCACAGGGTGCACCTGTGAATGCCACAATCGATTATTCTCCCGGCGCTACGGCGTTCATGAATCTCTTCAGCGAGAGCACGAACACCGTTTCGCAGGCCGGACGACGCGGAGCCCTGATGTTGACACTTCAGGTCGATCATCCGGATATTGAGCGCTTTATTACAATCAAGAACGACCCGCGTCGAATCAAAGTTCAGCATGCGAACATCAGCGTTCTGATCACCCACGAGTTCATGAAAGCGGTTATCGATGACACCGATTTCCCTCTCCGGTGGGGCGGCAAGGTCTATCGGACGGTCAACGCGAAGGAACTCTGGTTCAAGATCATCAAGAATGCTCATGCATCGGCCGAACCCGGAATTATCTTCTGGGACACGATGAAGGATTATCACAATGTGGAGTACGCAAACCCGCTGACGAGCACCAATCCATGCGGTGAGCAGCCCCTTGCATCGTATACTGCTTGTAACCTTGGAAACCTGAATCTGAGCAGATTCGTCGATGAAGACGGGTCATTCCGGTATGATGACCTCGCAGCAAGCACCCGCGTTGCCACCCGGTTCATGGATAACATCATCGACTACAACATGGAGAACCATGCGTTGCCGAAAATCCGTGAGGCGGTCGCTTCCGATCGCCGGATCGGGCTCGGCATCACAGGTCTTGCGGATGCTCTCGTGATGATGAAAATCAAGTATGATTCCAAGAAGGCGCTCGAGGTTGTCGACAAGATGATGAACGTCATCCGCGATGAGTCATACAAGACCTCGGTGAGCCTGGCAAGGGAAAAAGGTGCGTTTCCTCTGTTCGAATGGGAAGGGTATTCGCAGAGCAAGTTCGTACAGAAGCTTCCGGAAGAAATCCAGTCCGCCATCCGTGAGCATGGAATCAGAAACAGTACGGTCATCACGGTTCCTCCCGTCGGTACGGGCTCCATCGTTGCGCAGACCAGCTCCGGCATCGAGCCGATCTTCTGCACAAGCTACCGTCGGAGGGTCAAGAACCATGATGGCGACACCTTCACCGAATACAAGGTGTATCATCCTCTGATCAAGAAACTCTTCGGCGGCGACGAGGATCTTCCGGAGTATGTTGTGACCGCCCATGATATCAACCCGTACTTCAGGGTCGAAATGCAGGGCGTCATCCAGAAATATGTGGACAGCAGCATTTCATCCACGGTCAACCTTCCGGAAGATGTCACTGTCGAAACGGTCGCTGACATCTATATGACCGCGTACAAAGCCGGGCTGAAGGGAATCACGGTGTATCGCGAAGGAAGCCGGGAGGGTATTCTTCAGACCGAGGAATTTGCGAAGAAGAAAGGAACAGCAGAAAAGGCGCCGGCCGCGGAACCTGGTGAAGAACGAAGCCCGAAGGGTCCCCGTCAGCGTCCCCGCGTAACAACCGGTTTCACGGAACGGATCAAGACCGGTGAAGGGTATCTCTACGTCACCATCAATGAGGATGAGCACGGACTCTGCGAGGTCTTCACCACCATCGGAAAGGCAGGAGGCAACGCAGCCGCCCAATCTGAAGCGATCAGCCGGTTGATCTCCCTCGCCCTCCGCTCCGGGATCGAACCGCGGGAGCTGATCAAACAGCTGAAAGGGATCCTCGGCCCGATGCCTGTATGGGACAACGGGACTCAGATTCTCTCAACGCCGGATGCCATCGCGAAAGCAATGGAGCGGTTTATCGAACACCGGGAGAGTGCCGGAAAGACAGTTGAGAAAAAAGGGCCGCCGGCAAAGGAGGC
>JAOUDE010000205.1 GCA_029859455.1 Ignavibacteria bacterium
GGTCTTTCAAAGCTGATACCACGATCGAGCTTGCCGGACGTGCAGTTTTTCCCGGTTTTATTGACGCGCACGCCCACCTGGAGGGACTTGGCGTCTTTCTCAATAATATCGATCTGATGGGGACCGGATCGGTCCGTGAAATCCAGGGACTGGTCCGGGAACGCGCCGAAACGATCCCGGCCGGAGTGTGGATCCGGGGAAGGGGCTGGGACCAGAACGATTGGGAGATGAAGGTGTTCCCTGATCATTCCGCCCTGGACCAGGCGGCCGGCGGGATTCCGGTCTATCTTGACCGTGTGGATGGTCATGCTGTCTGGGTTAACAGAAAGGTCCTGGAGATTGCCGGGATTACCCGGGATACACCGGATCCTGAAGGAGGAGCAATTATCAGGGATGAGCATGGAGAACCGACCGGAATTTTTGTCGACAACGCGGTGGATATGCTCGACAGCGTCCTTCCGGAACCGACCACATCCGAAAGAAGAGAGTCGATCCTGCGTGCGGTTCACTCGTGTCTCCGTGTTGGCCTGACCACGGTCCACAGCATGGGAGTTGACCTCGAGGAGATTGGTATCTACAAGGATCTGATTCAGACCGGACAGTTCCCGTTCCGTGTGTATGCAGCCATCGATGGGACTGGACCAACCTGGGATCACTATGCCGCAACAGGTCCCGAGGTTTCCGGATTCGATGGACGCCTCACGGTGCGCACACTTAAGCTCTATGCAGACGGAGCGCTCGGATCCTATGGAGCAGCTCTGATCGAGCCATACACGGATGCGCCGGATCGTCGCGGATTCACCGTTACCTCTGATGACTCGATGCGGATTCTCGGCGAACAGGCGATTCGTAACGGGTTTCAGCTCAGCGTCCACGCCATCGGCGACCGGGCGAACCACATTACACTGAACATCTACCGGGACCTGTTCGAACGGATGGGCAGGGGGGGGAGCGGGCTACGATTTCGCATTGAGCATGTCCAGGTCCTGGATCCGCCCGATATCCTCAGGTTCGCGCGGATGGGTGTCCTGCCGGTTATGCAGCCGACGCATTGCACTTCTGATATGTACTGGGTGGAGACGCGGCTCGGACCAGAGAGAACTCGGTCAACATATACATGGAGATCCCTGATTAACAGCGGATCCATTCTTCCGGCCGGATCTGATTTTCCGGTCGAGAGCAACAATCCCCTCTGGGGCTTCTACGCTGCCATTACCCGGCAGGACCATCAGGGTTGGCCGGAAGGTGGCTGGTTCCCGGAAGAAAGAATGACGCGCGAGGAAGCACTGCGCGCGTTCACCATCTGGGCCGCGTACGCCGGATTTGAAGAGGAACTCAAAGGATCGATCTCGAAAGGGAAGTACGCTGATATTGTTGTTCTCTCGAAGGATATCATGACTGTTCCGGCGGACGAGATCCTCAAAACAGAGGTTGCTATGACGATCGTCGGCGGAGAAATAGTGCACACCTCAGGACTGATGGCCGGCCGGGGGGGACCGTAGGCAGCGTTGAGAGACCTGGTCGGACTGGGAGGAGACCCTGAAAGAAGGAACTTCTCCATCAATGTTGTTGAGGGAGCTCTTTTCATCGCGGGGGCGACTTTCATTTCCGTGCAGACGGTTCTTCCCGCAATGGTGGTTGAGCTGGGTGGAGGAAATGTTGCCGTCGGTGCTCTTGGTGTCATTGCCTGGGGCGGGCTGTTCCTTCCCCAGTTGTTCTCCGCACGGTACTTCGAGTCTCTTCCCTGGAAGAAACCGTGGGCAATCAGACTTGGCCTGATCCAGAGACTTGTCGTCGGTCTGATCGCGTTCCTTCTTCTCCTCTTCGGCGACAGTGAACCCTCCGTTGCCCTGGTAAGCTTTCTCGCGTTGTATGCACTGATGCAGGTGGTTCTCGGCATCACCACCCCCGGATGGTTTGATCTTGTCGCCAAGGTCACACCTGTGGTCCGGCGGGGACGTCTTGCAGGATACAGAAGCGCCCTGGCGGGGATCATGGGATTCGGATGCAGTCTGGTTCTCACCTGGATCCTGACCGAATTCGAGCAACCGGTGAAGTACAGCATGGTGTTCGGATTTGCGTTCCTTTTCATGATGATCTCTCTCTGGGTTCAGGCGGGTATGGTGGAATCTGTCCCGAGTCCGGTAACGGAACGGCGCAGGGTGAAGGAGTTCCTTTCGGAAGTCCCCGTCGTTCTCCGGCAGAACGATTCGTTCCGGAACTTCATTATTGCGATGGCGTTTCTCGTCCTGGCGACCATATCGATCACCTTTTTTTCTGTTTTCGCCATTCAGAGGTTCGGGGCTCCTCCGTCTGCTGTCGGTGAATTCACCATGATGATGGTTGTTGCTCAGGTTGTGAGTGCGCCTGTGATGGGACTCCTGGCGGACCGGTTCGGGAACAAGACAACACTGGTGGTTGCCGCGTCTGCCCTGTTCGGCTCTGCAGTCTGGGCGCTGCTTGCGCCGACTCTGGAGTGGTTCTATCTGGTGTTCGGACTCCTCGGGGTGAACGTTTCATCGGAAACTATGGCGCGGTACAACATAGCAGTGGAATTTGCGGTGGAGCGAAAACGGGGGGTCTTCCTCGGGCTGATGAATGCACTCCTTGCACCCTGCTACCTGGTCGGTCTTCTTGGCGGCTGGATCAGTGATGTGGTCGGTTATCCCGCCGTGTTTGTGACAGGCGCGTCCTGCTCGCTGGTCGGAATGTCGATCATGATTCTCTTTGTCCGGGAGCCGAGACGCCATGGTCCGGCCGAGTCCCGGTAGCCCGGAGGTTGCGTTCCCCCCTGCCCCGGCGTATATTCTGAAATGCATCGTCGGGGAAAAACAGCTGATGAGAGGAAAAAACCGGCCACGATCGGCAGTGCCATCGATGAAGCCTCCGCGCGGTTTCTGAAGGCTGGGGTTGAGGATCCCCGACTCAATGCAGAGCTGCTTCTTGCTTCTCTCCTTCAGATCGGAAGAATGGACCTCAGGATGCATCGCACGGAACAACTTCAGGCCTGGTCCGAGGAGCAATTCCTCTCCTGGGTCCGCCGGCGGGAGGCACGTGAGCCGTTGCAGTACATTACCGGGTGGACAGAGTTCATGGGGCTTCGGTTCCATGTCGACCGATCTGTCCTGATCCCCCGTCCCGAAACGGAGTTGCTGGTGGAATTAGCTGTCGCCCTTCTCAGAGGATCTCCAAACCCGGCGCCGACCGTTCTCGATGTTGGGACAGGCTCCGGGAACATAGCACTATCCATTGCCCGTTTTGTACCACATGCAGAGGTGACGGCAATCGACGTCAGCAGCGACGCACTCGATGTCGCTGAAGGAAACGCACGGGATCTTGGAATCCCGTCGGTCGCGTTCCGGCACGCCGATATTGTAACCTTTGAGGCTGACAGCAGGTTCGACATGCTTGCGTCGAATCCTCCGTACGTTCCGCTCGGGGAGTTCACCGACCTTGCGCCGGAAATCAGCAGGTTTGAACCACAGGTTGCTACGACGGACGGGGAGGACGGACTACGGTATGTAAGACTGCTGGCCCGAAGGGCCGGAGAATTGCTGAAGCCGGAGGGTGCCCTGCTGATAGAGCTTGGTTTTGGACAGGCGGAAGAGGCACGGCGAATTGCTGAAAACTGCGGCTTGTCCGGCGTGTGCATTCAAGAGGATCTGTCCGGAGTTCCAAGGGTCTTGTCCGCTGTCTATCCGGGGAATCGGTGATGCGGGCGGTTCTTCAGCGGGTCCATGAGGCAGCAGTAAGGATCGACGGAACGATTCATGCAGGCATTGGGAGCGGGCTGCTGGTTCTCCTCGGGATTCGGAACGGCGATTCACTTCTCCACGCCGATGATCTGGCAGGAAGGGTTGCCCGCCTGAGAGTTTTTAACGATGCTGAAGGAAGGATGAACAGGTCATTGATCGAAACCGGGGGAGAGGCCCTGGTCGTTTCGCAGTTCACGCTCTTTGCCGACACAAGGAAAGGCAACCGCCCCGGTTTCAGTGAAGCAGCCCCTCCTGAAATCGCAGAGCCGTTGTATGAACAATTTGCCGCATCGCTTGAATCACATCTCGCTCCCGGAAGGGTCAGGACAGGTGTCTTCCGGGCGATGATGGATGTTTCGCTCGTCAACGCGGGACCTGTCACCATCATTCTCGAAGATAGAATCGGACATCAAATGACAGTACAGGAAGCGAAACAATGAGGATCCGCCCGGTCATTGCGGTTTTTATGATTGTTGTAGGGACCTGCGCCCTGTGTCATGGGCAGGAATCTTTTTCAGATCTCACAACCCCTCATTTCAGGATCAGATTCCAGGAGGGAGTCCTCGGCACGAAGGCCCGGTTTGTCGGCGACTACCTCGAACAGGATTTTGGATACCTCCGGAAGGCACTCGGTCTTGAACCGGGAAGGATCATCGAGTTTCGCCTCTATGGCACACAGGCAGCCTTCAGGACCGGAACTCGGAACCGGCAGGCGCACGAAGTTGAGTTCGAACGGGGTATTGTGCACGTTGCACCAGTGGGCCTGCTGGAAAGGAACGGCGTTCTGGCCCAGATTCTTTCGTACGGGCTTTCGCGGGCAATGCTTGAACAGAGCACACATAACGGAGCTCCCGGATGGCTCGCAGGTTCATTTGCCGTGTATCACAGCGGGATGATGGCGGATCTTCCGGTCCCAGCAGGGCGCCGTGTATCGGAATTCAGCGATCTCACCCAGGAACTTCAGGAAGCCTCCGGGTCATCTGAAATGGACCGGGTGAACTATCTCCTGGGAATGACGATGAAGTTCTTTGTCGACACTTTCGGTGAGGAACAGGCGTTCGGCCTGTTTGCCGCGTTCGATGGACGGACCGGCATCGGGACGGTCTTTGAGGAGAGACTGCAACGACCGTATGAGGAGGTCCAACGGCTATGGGACTCCTACCTTTCGGACGCCCTGGAGAACCGAACGGGCGACAACAGAAGAGGGAACTGACGAGCAGGATGAGTGTGCTCATGGTGTTCCTGGATGGCGTTGGAATCGGAGATCCCGATCCGGCAATCAACCCTCTGGTCGACGATCGGCTTCAGGTTGTTCCCTCGCTGCTGGGGCATTCTTCTCCGAAATTTCCTGTTTCCAGTCCGGGATCGGTCAGCACACTCCGTCTGCTCGACGCAAACCTGGGGATTGAGGGACTTCCT
>JAOUDE010000206.1 GCA_029859455.1 Ignavibacteria bacterium
TTCCCCGGAGCATACCGATCAGAACAGCGACTATGAAACAGCGAATCATCATGCAGGTCCTCATTGTTTCACCAAATCCCTTCCGGATCCCAGATACCTGCGGACGGTATCAAGCACCTGCTCCGGTGTTATCAGTTTCATGCAGTCAAAGCTCACGATCGGGCAGCGCTGTCCTCCGTGGATACTGCATGGGCGGCAGGCCAGCCCCTCCGTCCCGAGGATCGTGTTTCCCTCACCCAGCGGTGCAAAGCCGAATTCCGGCACCGTGGCACCAAACAGGGCAATCACCGGCGTGTCCACGGACACCGCCATATGCATCGGCGCGCTGTCGTTCGAGACAAGGACGATGCTCCGCCGGATCAGTTCAGCCGATTGTAACGGCGAAAGCAAACCGGCAGCGCTCATGACCTGCCTCCGGTTCACTGTTGTCACAATCCTGGAGCAGAGCTCAGCGTCGTCGCTGCCTCCCACCAGGACAACCGGGAGATCAGTTGCAGCAATGTCAGAAACAAGCTGTACGAATGACCCTTCGGGCCAGCGCTTCGTGAACCAGACAGAGCCGGGCGCCACCGTCACAAAACGATGTTGACCCACATTTCCGTTGTTGAGGAATGCATCGACTGCGTCAACGTCGTTCCCTGATGGATAGAGCCGTGGCTTCTCCACGGAATCCGATGCACCGACCGCAACGGCGAGGTCGAGATTCCTCTGAACTTCATGCTCGTCTTTCCTATACGGGACCACGGTTGTGAAAAGCATCCGTCCGGCACTCGTATCGAAGCCGATTCTCACCGGAATCCCCGCCAGAAACGGTATGAGAGCACTTCGCAGCGAACGATGGGGAACCACGGCAATATCGAATCGGGACTTGCGAATGGTCCGAATGATGCTCCTCAGCCCTCCCACCCCCCGCATACGTCCTTTTTTGTCATATTCAATGATCATATCGATCGCAGGGTGATTCTGCAGAATGGAGACGGCAGCAGGAATCCCGACGAACGAAATCGACGCGTTGGGAAAACGACCGCGCAAGGCCTGAGCAATCGGGCCCGCGAGGATTATATCCCCGAGGAATGCCGTGTGAAGAACAACGACATGTGGTCGATCCTTCACTACGCGGTTGCACTTTCATTGGGAGCGTGCATGGTATGCTTCCAGCGGTTGTGCATCCAGAGCCACTGGTCAGGATGCTCGCGGATTCGCTTTTCGAGAAGGCTGACATGACGTCTCGTCAGCTCGACAATCGCTTCCTCCGAGTAGCCTTTGAGATCCTGGTCCTGAACACGGTCCATAATCGCATCGTACGTTCCGTCAGACTGCCGGACAAGAACAACAAACAGGATCGGGGATCCTGTCTTCAGACTAAAGGCGGCTGGTCCCCGGTGCGTCGCGGCGGCCCTTCCGAAGAAGTCAACAAAGATCGATTCCTTGGGACCGCTCTGATCTCCGAGCAGGCCGAGTATCCCGCCGGACTTCAGTACTGTGAGGGATGCTCTGGATTGCACTCCTTTGGAAATGGTGCTGTTTCCGTGCCGCCGCCGTGTCCGGTCGATTATCCGATCGATGTACTGGTTCCGCTGCCGCTGGACGATACTGTTGATCGGATGACCAATCTGCAGCCGCAGCCCCTGCGCAATAAACTCCCAGCATCCGAAGTGTGCGCTCAGGAGCACGATCCCCTTCCCGGCGTCCAAACACTCGTTCAGGATCCGCCGGTCCGGAATCCTGACCACCTGTTTCAACTGATCCGCCGTTGCGTACCGGGACCAGAGCAGCTGCATGATCGCGATACCGAAATTCCGGTACGCACCCGCGGCAATCGCCTTCCGCTCCTCTTCCGTCTTCTGCGGAAACGCAAACCGGAGGTTCGTCAATGTTCTTGCTCTGCGGATACGAAGGCAGTAATAGCCGAGGGAGCCGTACCAGCGACCGAGTCTGCCGACGGCCCGGTATGAAAGGGGACGTACGATCTGGCTCACCGCCTCGAAGAGGATGAACTCCACAAGGTTAAGCATAAACCGGTGACGCCTGGAGACCGGTCGTCATCGAGGTGACGACCCGGGTTTCTGAAGGTTCAATACGACGGCTGCGCAAACCGGGCGTACCACTGATCATCGTGAATCTCATTGCGATGCGTGGAGTGAACCAGCTCGTATTCTCCGTTGACGACCCTCTGGACAAACACGAACATGACACCTCCCTGGATCTCTTCATACGTCCATGTTTCATACGGCCGCGATTGCGGTTCATTCGGATGGCGGTCGTAGTCGTTCGGGGGGCCATAGACAATGTGCACCCGTCCCCGGTCGGTCCGGTAACCCGGCCGTCCAAGCACTCTGTAGTACCGGTTCGCGAACTCCACTCGCTGAAGATACTCCTCACGCAGGCCCGGCGGACGTTTCGACCAGAACTCTTCCAGAAAGACCCGTTTGGCATCGACGCCGGTCAAGGCCTCATACTGCCGCTTGTCTTCGTCACGAGCTTCGTATCTCGCATATGAAAACTCCTGGTCCAGATCGCCTTCGCTCATCGATGCATACAGGCTTGCAAGGCCCCGGACCTGAGGCTGAGCAAGCGTCGAGTCCATCCCCATCATCTCGTTGTAGACGAAGAGTCGTTTGGATGCGGACGAGAGGATATTGTCCGCTGAGTCGACAATCATCACTCCGACCGAGTATGTTCCCGTGTGCATTCTGCCAACGACGATCTGATCGACGATCACGGCGGACTCTGAAGTCCGCTTTCGCGGTTTTTTCCGACTGATCACCTCGCGGCGGGCGGCGTCAACCACGACCGTTTTCACAAAATACTCGATCGCTGACGTATCCGCCTGAAGGTTGTAGACCTCGGCGTAGAGATAGCAGAGCTGCTGGCCCCCGAAGATACCGCGTGCATTGGGAATAACTTCCAGCGTGTTCTTGTAGAAGGGGCTCCCTTCGGATCCTTCAAGAATCGAGTTGGCCAGTTCGAGGTCGCTAAGAAGGACCTTTGATTCGTCGAACGGAGCAATCGGAATGGCAGCCAGAACGGTGTCGTGGCGCGCGGGGTCGTTCCGATCGCGTCCGACCACCGTTGCCACATAGTCTCCTTCCGACAGTTCCGCAGCCGAAATGGCAACGAGATTCACCGAACCGGGCACCGCATTCGTATCAGGAAACGAGTGAGGAACAATCCACCGGTCAGTGAATACGGATGAGTCACCTCGGGAAATCGAGATACTTAAGTCCACCGCCGCAGAGAGTCCCTGCTCATCGACGACATAGGTCAGTGAACGCTGTGAGAATGAATAGTAGAACTCGACATAGAGCATCCGGTCGGTACCGCGGAATCGCGAAAAATCGACAAACAGTTTTAGCGGCTCAGCCGGTTGGCGTCCCTGTGCTTCCAGAGATGGAAGATTCATCATGAGGACTACGATTATCGCCACACAAGCCTGCATTCTGTGCTTCGCCTTCATCGGCCTAATCTCCCATAACTTTCACAATCACCCGCTTCTTCCTTTTTCCATCGAACTCTGCATAGTAAATCTGCTGCCATTGTCCAAGATCCAGCGATCCCGCAGTGACCGGAACTACCACCTGGTGATGGATGAGGAGGGCTTTGAGATGCGCATCGGCGTTTGTTTCACCGGTCCGGTGATGGCGGTAATCCGCCCGCGGCGGCGCCGTGCTCTCCAGCCATTCATCGATATCATGAATCAGACCATCTTCAGCATCATTGACATAGACGCCTGCCGTGATATGCATGGCGGAGACCAGTGCCATCCCCTCCCGGATGCCGCTGCGGGTCACGACTTCCGCTACCTGGTCGGTGATGTTCGTATACTCCCGGATCGAGGAGGTGTTGAACCAGAGATATTCCGTTAATGTTTTCACTGCTTCTGTTTACTACTCTGTTCAAGCATATTCCTGACCTGTTCGATCAACAGTTTGGTCACATACGGCTTCGGCATGAATTCATCACCGCCGGCTTCAATAACTTCTTCCCGTATGTCCGCACGCCCGTATCCGCTCGATCCGATGATCAGGAGATCCTGTTTTGCCTCCCGCAGATGTTTGATGACGTCAATCCCTCCAATGTGTGGAAGTCCCAGATCGGTGATCAGCATGTCGATCTTCTCTTTGTTCGCTTCGAAAACAGTCAGCGCCTCACGTCCGTCGGCAGCCTGAAATATTTCATAGTCCTCGATCCGGAACACCTCTGCGAGGAGGATCCGGATCTCAGTTTCATCCTCGACGAGCAATATTCCCGGTTTCCGGCCTGATTCCACTGATATGCTCCTGTCAGTCCCAGATGATCGAATACACCGGCTCAACATCGACCGGCACGTGTTCGAGCCCGTCAAGTGATTGCTGGACTTCACGCGGAGTTCTTCCCCAGGTGCCAAAGAACTCCTCTGCCCGATCATACGCACCTTCCGCCTGGATGGTGAGCCATTCGCGCGCAAGAGCCGTCACCGCCGGACCAATCGAATCGAACACAACCGACCATTTTCCGGTCGCATTATCGCGGTGAATTCCACCCTTGTCCCACAAATAATTGATCTGGCAGATGGCAGCCTTTCCGTGTGCCTCGGATGTCCCGAATCGTATTGTCCTGAACAGCGATGCGAGATAAGAGACATACTGCTCTTTTTCCATTTCTTCCGCTATGATGCCCGCTTCGATGAAGTACTGCATCGAATGCAGCCCTGCCACGTCTGCCTTTCCTTCTTCGATCGCGGGGTAGAGGTCAGCCAGCGCCTGGTTGACGGATACCTCATCCGCACTGCCATGAATATACCGGGGCCCGAGAGCATGTGAAAGCTCATGAAGGAGCACAAAATTGAACAAGCCTTGCGGGGTGATGTATCGGACCTGATCGGAGGCAATAATCTCACGGCCGATCGGCATGATCACATGGCGGACACGGGCATCCATCACATTCTTCCAGAATGTCTTCTTCGTCCCTTTGGTGGTGTGAACCCGCGGATCGTTCGGAAGGTTTGCTGCAACAGGCTGGTACCCGGTGGCAATGTCTCCCCCCCTGTAGATGTCGGTCACGACGACCATTGGCGATGAAAGCCCCTTGATCGGACGCTTGTAGCGATCATCGTGCGGAAGATAGCGTTCCAGTTCTTCCAGGTGCTCAGTGTACACCGAGAGTCGCG
>JAOUDE010000207.1 GCA_029859455.1 Ignavibacteria bacterium
CAGTCATTCTGGAAGTTGAGCTACAGGTGCGACGCGTGGATCGTTCGGGCAGATTTGATCATCGGATCATTTTCTGATTGACAATTTGACCCCCAAGATACGGAGATCGGGAAACAGACTCAAGGGATCCTGGCTTCCCGTGAAGGCCTCTGTTCTCAGGAATAGTCCTCCCGATTTGCGCCGGTTTACCCCCGGCTCTCCCCGGTTTGATTCTTCCTGCCGATTTTCCGATCTTCATCAACGCCAACTAGCGATGGAGACCAATGACAATCCTTGTCGTTGATGATGAAGCCAGCTACCGGATTCTGATGAAATCACTGCTGACTCAGGACAAACATGATGTCCTGATGGCAGAGGATGGAGAGGAAGCGCTGGAGAAGCTGGACGAACATCCGATTGATCTCGTTATTTCCGATATCTACATGCCGGTGATGGATGGTTTTAAATTCCACAAGGCAGTCCGGGCATCCGAAAAACATGCCAGAGTTCCGATCCTGTTCGTCTCTGCGTATGATGACCAGCTGACCACGGACGCAGTTCAAAATCCGAAAATCGATGACTTCCTCAAGAAAGCGCGTCCGTACAATGAAATGAGGGAGCGGATCCGGTATCTGACTGCCCCGGAGGACCAGCGGTCCTCCCGCCTTCCCGGCTCCCGCTTCGGGGCTCGCTTCTCCCGGTATCTGATTTCTGCAAACTCAGTCCATTCATAAGCACCGCGTTCGCGGTGCATAAACCCGGAACCTCATGACAGACCATATCCGCAAACCGGCCGTTTTCATTACGGGAGCGAACGGGGAGATGGGGCACAGCCTGATTACTATCCTCGCCGAGCATTCTTCCCACAGTATCATCGCGCTCGACGTTCGTCCCCTCGAT
Source organism: Ignavibacteria bacterium (assembly GCA_029859455.1). Lineage (GTDB taxonomy): Bacteria > Bacteroidota > Ignavibacteria > UBA10030 > UBA6906 > JAOUDE01. The sequence continues at coordinate 880 of JAOUDE010000207.1, forward strand.
GAGGAATTACAAAAAAAGTGCACCGCGGTGATCGTCGGTGACATTCTTGAGGACCGCCTGCTGGAACGGGTCCAGAGTGAGTACGAGATTCATACCGTGTACCACCTTGCCGCACTTCTTTCGACGAGAGCTGAATTCACGCCCGAGGCAGCCCATCGGGTGAATGTCGAGGGGACATTGAACCTTCTGAAGCTTGCAACCGAGCAGTCGCGCTGGCACGGGGCGCCGGTGAAGTTCATCTTTCCCAGCTCGATAGCTGTGTACGGGATTCCTGATCTGGCGACGAAGAAAAAGGCGGGGAAAGTCCGGGAAGACGACTGGAACACCCCGATTACGATGTACGGATGCAATAAACTGTATTGCGAACACCTGGGGCGGTACTACGCATCGCATTACCGTCAGCTCGCGGCGGATACGCTGATCGGCGGGATCGACTTCCGGAGTATCAGATTTCCAGGTCTGATCAGCGCTGTGACGGTTCCGAGCGGAGGGACGAGCGATTACGCGCCGGAGATGATCCATGCGTCCGCTCAGGGTAAGCCGTATTCCTGTTTTGTCCGCGAGGATGTAAGAATTCCCTTCATGGCGATGCCGGATGCGATCAGGGCGCTTCGCCTCCTTCATGATGCCCCGCGTGAGGTGTTGTCCCGATCCGCGTATAACATCACCAGCTTCAGTCCGTCGGCTGGAGAGGTGAGAACCATCGTGAAAGAGAGCTTCAGGGATGCGGAGATTGCGTTCCTGCCGGATGACAAGCGACAGGCGATCGTCGATTCCTGGCCGGCGGATGTGGACGATTCCGCGGCAAGGAAGGACTGGGGTTGGGAGCCGGAGTTCGACCTTGATCAGGCGTTCGGAACGTACCTGTTTCCCGGAATCCGAAAACAATATGCAGGAAGATCGCGATGAGACTCCTCGTGGTCCGCTCGTTGCTGCCGGTTTTCGCCCTCGCGATCTCCTGTTCTTCCGCCGGCTCACAGGTTGCATACGACAGCCTCGCACAGGAAATGCTCAGCTTCGGCCTTCGAAAAGGGGAAGCATACGCCTTGCTGACGGAACTCACAACCATTGCCGGCCACAGGCTGAGCGGATCCCGGGGTGCGGAGATCGCCGTCGATCTGACGAAGACCATGATGGAACAGCGGGGCTTCGACAACGTTCATCTCGAGCCGGTCATGGTTCCTCACTGGGTTCGGGGCCCAGTCGAAGAGGTGATGGTGATTGACGGAAGTGGCGGCGTGGAAGAGTCACTGACCATCTGTGCGCTGGGAGGGAGTATCGGCACGCCGGAGGAAGGGATCGAAGCGCCGGTCGTTGAGGTACAGAATTTCGATGATCTGCGGGAACTCGGATCTGCAGCCCGGGGGAAGATTATCTTCATGAATCGTGGATTTGATCATGGCCACCTGAATGCATTTGCCGCCTATGGCGGCGCGGTCGACCAGCGGAGCCGGGGAGCAATCGAAGCGGCGAAGGCCGGAGCGGTCGGAGTGCTTGTCCGCTCGATGACGCATGCTGTCGATGATGTCCCGCACACCGGTGCGATGAACTACGAAGACGGAACGACGAAAATCCCGGCCGCCGCGATCAGCACGCTCGACGCTGACCGGCTGAGTGGTCTCCTGAAGGAGCGGTCACAGGTTCGCGTCCGCCTCCGTCTCTCAGCCCGTACTCTTGAGGATGTTCAATCGTACAATGTCATTGGTCAGCTGACCGGCTCGGAGTTTCCGGACGAAATCATCGTTGTCGGCGGCCATCTTGATTCGTGGGACAAGGGAACCGGTGCTCACGATGACGGTGCAGGATGCATGCAGGCGATTGAGGCGGTCAATCTGCTGAAACGGATTGGACTGAAACCAAAGCGAACGATTCGCGCGGTGATGTTTATGAATGAAGAGAACGGCGTGCGGGGAGGGAACGGCTATCCGCTCGATTCACGCCGGAAAGGGGAAGCGCATGTCGCGGCATTGGAGTCCGACAGGGGCGGTTTTGCGCCGCGGGGAATTTCGGTCCACGCAGATTCTTCTGTCCTGGAACGGGTCCGGCGATGGCAGCCTCTGTTTGAGCTCCTGAATGCCGGGCGCATTGAACCCGGCTACGGTGGTGTGGATATCGCTCCGCTGGTGAGGCAGGGAGTTCCGGGGTTCGGGCTTGTGGTTGAAACACACAGATATTTTGACTATCACCATTCTGACAATGACACGATCGAGAAGGTGAATCCCCGGGAGCTTCAGATGGGAGCGATCGTTGAAGCGCTTCTCTGTTACCTCATCTCGGAAGAGGGTCTCTGACCGAAAGGAGATCCGGTCATTCGCGAAGTTACAAACAACAAAGCCGCCCGGGGGCGGCTTTGTTGCGTTCCAACAGAATGATTCTCTACAATCCGTATGTGAGTGAGAGATTGAAGAGTCGTCCCAGCTGGCTGAAGTGGTAGCCGTCGTAGGTCATGACATCATACCGCCCGTTGAATGTCACGAGGTTGGACTGGGTTTTTGCCTGTGCCGGATCTGCAAGGATCGCACTGCCGGTTGCGTTCAGAGCTTCGAACTTCCACTCAGGCAGTTCATCAAGGATGTTGTTCACATTGGCCGTGATGCTCACGTTGCCGAGAAGCCGGTACGTTACCATGAAATCGAAGACCACTTTCGGATCAAAGACAGTCTTCAGATTCGGGTCCAGTCCTGTTTGCCTGAACTCGGTCGAACCGAAATAGGTGCCGTACAACCCGAGATCGAGCTGCCGCATGCCATAGGTCACTCCTGTGACGACCTTCTCCTTCGGTCGCGAGGTGAAAAAGAGCGCTTCCTGTGTGAAGTCAATCACCGGCGTACCATTGACCTGAGGAATCGCGCCATCACGCTCGTTTTTCAGGTTGAAGTTACCTGCCACCGAGACGCCGAAGGCGCCGGGTCCTGCCTCAAGGTTCCTGAAATCGAGAACGACATCGATCCCGCTCGTCTTTGTATTGATCGAATTCGTAAAGAATTCAACCTCACCGGTTGCAGACACAACTCTGTTGCTGATCACAATACGGTCGTCGACAGCGATATCGTAGTAGTCAACCGAAGCGCTGAAATTTTTCGAAACGACTGTGCCGAGCCCGAAGGTCAGGTTGGTTGACTCCTCAGGGGTCAGCGGCCGTACACCAAGCAGTCTGGCCTGGGGCGAAACGTTGTTCACGAGGCCGATCGACTGTACACCCTGTCCGGGAACGAAGCTGTACTGCACCCGCTGAGTGTAAATCTGATGAAGCGTGGGTGCTTTGAACCCCGTTGAGTAGGATCCGCGGAGGGTGATCCTGTCTTCGAAGAGCTTCAGTCGGGAGCTGACTTTGTAGACAAATGCGTTGCCGAAATCCCCGTAATATTCATCCCGGAGAGTGAGTGAAACGAGGAACGTCCGGGTAAAATCATAGCCAATATCCAGATATCCGCCAAAGTTGTAACGGTTGAACACACCGGAGTTCTCAGGCCTGTTACCGCCGAAGGAATCGGCTCCGATACCGTCCCATGAGGCCTGATCGCCGGGGGTGATTTCGAATGTTTCATTCCTGAACTCTGCGCCGACACCGATGCTCAGTTGATCGGTGACTGCTTTCGACACGTCGATATTTCCGACCTGGTGCGTAAATGATGTTCCGCCCGGTTTGAATGTAATCGGGCTGTTTTCCCGATACACGTTGACTCCATTCGTGTCCTGAATGTCAGAGCGATTGTGCGAATCACGGACAGTGTAGTCCTGGCTGTTGCTTCCGAGCGTCAGACTTACGTCGTAATTCCATCCGCGTGTGCTGGACCGGACCCCGAAGGTAGCATTGTAGTCGTTCAGCTCGCCGTCGAACGTCGGCAGATACCCCTTGTATGAGGCGTCGGTTCCATCACCAAAGAAATCCTTCAGGTAAGGGAAGTCAGCCAGTGTCCGCCAGTAGGGCGTCCGATAGTTCGCAAATGAATTGACTTCCTTGTACACATATGCAGCATTGGCGTACAGCTCGGTGTTCTCGGTGAGGTTGACGCCGGTGTTGACAAGAAATTTCGCTGCCGCCGTCGCAGGTGATGAGTTTCTGTTTCCGGCGTATTTATCATAAGCCAGGAAACTGTTGACATCTGCAAGAGACGCCCCGAAATCGGAGGCCTCGCCCGATGCATCAACCAGTCCCGATCGTCGTGCTTCGGAAATTCTCGAAAAATCCACGGTATAGTTGATGAACCCCTTGTCGTCAAAGATTGTGCTTCCGTTGTTCACGGCCAC
>JAOUDE010000208.1 GCA_029859455.1 Ignavibacteria bacterium
ATCCAGGCACCGATGAAGAAGATCGTCTGCTACTGCCTTCAGTTCTGGAAGGAAGAGTTCCATGCCGGCCTCTACCTGACTCTCGGAGTGTTCCTTGCGCTGGCTATCTGGGCCAACTACGAGTTCGGGATCAAAAAGATCCTGATTGATTCCCGGAACAAGGAACTGACTCAGATTCCCGCTTATCTTCTCTTCTACGGTTTCCCCTATCTGTTTGCCCTCTTCGCATGGGCCTACTGTACGAGTAACTGGAGCAGGCTCCGGCAGACCGGCTTCTGGGGTTACCTGCTCTTTGCCCTGCTTCTCCTGAGTGTGAAGAGCTGGTTCTACTATCACCAACCCCTCGCCATATTGCTCTTCCTCCAGCCCGCCTGGATCTGGGGAACAGAGCTGTTGTGGAACATGAAGTCGTCTCTCTTCTACCTGGTACCGTTGCTGGGTTTCTGGTGGATCGTGGACCGTAAGACGATGCCCAGCTTCTACGGGCTTACAAAGAAGAACTTTGAAGCCACACCATACTTCATCATTCTGCTGGCTGTTGCTCCATTGATTGTCATTGCATCGCTCCAGCCCGACTTCATGCGTTCGTATCCTCAATACGTCCCGGGGAGTATGGAAGAGGCGCTGGGATGGTCCCCGTGGGTGAGTACCGGACTCCTCCAGTTGTTTTATGGACTCGACTTTACTTTTGTGGAGCTTTTTTTCAGGGGATTCGTGGTCATCGGAATGGCGAGGTGGCTGGGTCCCGGGGCGATTCTTCCAATGGTGGCAGTATATTGTTTCCTCCATTTCGGAAAGCCGGCCGGAGAAGCGATTGCATCGGTCTTCGGCGGTTACCTGTTGGGCATTTTCGTCTTCTACAGCAGATCGATCCTCGGAGGAGTTATCCTCCACTGGGGAGTCGCCTGGTTGATGGAGTGTTCGGCGTATGCCCAGATCCTATTTTCCTCCGACTGAATCCGCGCCGGCCCTGCAAAGGGATCCCTTTCATATTCAGGCCACACACACTCACTGCGTTCTTTCCCGCATACCCTCTCCTGTACATTATCATAACTCGCAGAACCGGTTATCGATTTTCGCAACCGCCCGGTTCTCCCGGGAAGGTACCGGAAGTCCTTTTTTCCCTTCCAGGCAGTTTCGTATACAAATAATCATAGGAGTGAGCGGATGATCGGCAGAGCTTCTCTTGCACTTTTCTTTCTCCGTCCCCCATTTCGGTGGGATCGCAAGAGTGGCATTGAATCTGCATACGGACAGGTCATCAATTGAAATGGAGGAATCATGGCAAACGGAGCCACTTCCAAACTGTTCAGCAATTCCCGTTTTCGTTGTTTCCCTCCTTTACCTGATTGTAAGCCGGCTTGCAGTATCTTTTCACTGGTCGGAACGACTATTCTCGTAACCAGTTTCGGCATATCGTTGACTCTTGCGGGAGGAGATTCTATCTTACAGTTCAGTTTCAACCCGATCGGCAGGCGCCTATCAGTACGATCCCGTGGGCAGCATTCTCTCTGCTCGTTCCCGATGACATGGTCCCACCTTCTGCTCGCCCGGATTCCGGCCTGCCACAAAGTTCGCACAACGCTTGAAACGGAATATGCTTTGGTACAACGCCTGGTGCGGGGGTTTGCCATTGTTCTCCTGGCTGCCGTGATCTTCCCTGTCACTGCACTCTGTCAGAATCCGTTAACTCTGGCCGACAAGCTCGTTCCTATTCCACAGCTTCCGTTTCAGAACAATACGACGTTCGGTGTCGGTCCCAACGATACGTTTGTGAATTCTCTGAATATTCAGCCCGTGTATCCTGTCCGTCTCGGAGCATTCAATCTGATCAACCGGGCGATTCTCCCGGTTCTGTATCGGGGGGAGATGGTTCCTGGTGAGGGCGGACTCTTCGGACTCGGGGACTTGAGCTACACCGCTTTTTTTACACCCTCCGGAGCGAGCGGCATCATCTGGGGGATCGGACCCTCAGTTCTGATTCCGACAGCGACAGACCATCAGTTTGGGACGGGCAAGTGGTCAGGAGGTGGTGGTATTGTTCTGTTCTTCAAGGAAGGGCGATGGCTGGTAGGAGGCCTGGCTCAGAATGTCTGGTCCTTCGCAGGTGAAACCGGCCGCCCTGATGTCAGCAGGTTCCTCGGTCAGTACTTCATCAACTTCGGTCTGGACCAGTTCTGGTATCTGACTTCCGAACCGACGATCAAGGCAAACTGGAAGGCTCCGGACGACCGGCGCTGGATTATTCCGGTCGGCGGAGGATTCGGACGAGTATTCCCCTCTCGTTCGCATCCTGCTCACCTTATCGTACAGGGATTCTATAATGTCAAAAGGCCTCCCGGCGGAGGTGACTGGACACTGCGTATCGAATTGAAACTCTTCTTTGTCCCCGCAATCCGGGACTCGTGAAGGTGGACTGCATCATCAGAGTGAGGGACTCATGATTAACATTAACTGGCGAAAGCAGCCGGGACCGGGTTGGTCCCGGTTTCAGCGGCGGTTTCTGGAGCCGACATCGGCTCGCCTCGATCCTGAGGAACGCCTCAGAGCGAGCATGCTCACAGCATTTGTGCTCCTGGTACTCCTGATGTTCAGCCTCATGGCGATGAACGAGCATGCCCCGATGTTCCGGCGATGGATGGTTGGCATCGGTGCCGTCGTTCTGGCGTCTGTCTACACCCTCCGATGGACGAAATGGCATACCCTGATCGGCCCGGTTCTTGTCGGTACCGTTATGACGATCCCCTTGATGAATGTTCTGATCGGTGGACTTGACCCGAATGATTCGCTGAAGTGGCTCGCCATCCCGATGTTGACCGGCGGCCTCTGGCTGACCGTGCGCGGCACGACGATGTTCTTTGTTTCGTTGCTGGTTGTTCTGCTTCTAATGCCGCTTCTGAATGCCGGTCCTGCGTTCATGATAGGAGAATTTCTGCGCGGGAACTTTCCCTCCCTTGCCCTTCCGGAATGGCGTGAGGTCTCGATTCCTCACCTTGCTCAGGTTTTTATTTTCGCGGCGCTTGTTTCATTCCTGATTCTGACCGGGGTCATGTTCCAGACGAGGGCCCGGCTCTTGATTCGGGATCAAAAGGTGCTGTTGGAAGAGGAGGTTGCTGTTCGCAAAGATGCACAGGCAGAACTCGTAAAGCACAGGAACCACCTGGAAGAGCTTGTTGCCGAGAAAACAGCACAGTTGCAAGAACACCAGCGGATCATCGAAGGAATTATGAATCATTCCCCGGCGGTGATTTATGTAAAGGATGAAGCGGGTCGGTACATGATGGTGAACAAGCAGTTCAGGGAGATGTTCGGCCTCTCCGCGGAGGATATCCTGGGCAGGACCGATCACGACATTTTTCGGAAGAAGGAAGCGGACGAATACAGGAAGAACGATCTGGAAGTGCTTGAAGCCGGTACTCCGATCGAATCTGAGGAGATAGCGATCGTTAAGGGGGCGGAGCATCAGTATATTTCGCAGAAGTTTCCGATGAAGATCAGCGACTCCGAAGTCCTGGTGGCCGGCATCTCCACCGATATCACGATGCGGAAGGTAGCAGAGGAAAACCTAAGAGTAGCTCTCGAAGAGATCAGCGCTTTGAAAGAGCGGCTACAGGATGAATTGACTCAGCTTCATCAGGAGATCGACCACCGGCCGGGTGCTTACGAGATCGTCGGAGAGAGCAAGGCGATTCGCTCCGTGTTCGCGCTTATCGACCGTGCAACAAAAGCGGATACAACAGTACTGATCCATGGGGAGACAGGGACCGGAAAGGAATTGATCGCCCGGGCGATCCACAAGAACAGCCCGCGCGCCTCGAAGCCTTTTATCACCGTAGACTGTACTTCTCTGCCGGAAACGCTTGTGGAGAGCGAGCTCTTTGGCCATGAGAAGGGTGCCTTTACAGGTGCAGCGGCGCGCAAGCTCGGAAAATTCGAGGCGGCAGACGGCGGGACGATTTTCCTTGATGAGATCGGCGAGATGCGGTTCGATATGCAGGCAAGACTGCTGCGCGTGCTGAATGACAAGACCATTACGAGAGTGGGCGCGACATCGGAAACGAAAATCGATGTGCAGGTGATTGCTGCAACCAACCGGAAACTGGATGATGAAGTGAGCGAGGGGAGGTTCCGCAATGACCTCTTCTTCCGTCTGAATGTCCTCACGATCGAAAGCCCTCCGCTCCGCCAGCGGAAGGAGGATATCGAGGCGCTGGTATGGCACTTCATCGGAAAGTACCGGGGGAAATTCGGCAATGGCAAAATCGGGATATCACAGGCCGCTCTCGACGACCTCAAACAGTACCACTGGCCCGGGAACATACGTCAGCTCGAACATACGATAGAGGTGGCCCTGCAGGCGACACAGGGCGACCAGCTGAACCTTGCGCAATGGCGGCAGGGGCTGGACTCGGGATCCAATAACCAGTCGACAGACGCGAATGACGGCCTCTTCATCCTGAGGCCTCTCAGGGACGCCACGAACGAATTCCGGAAAACGTTTCTGAAGAAGCACAAGGATGAATGGTCTGGCTCCGGGCGCACACAGAAAGAACTGGCAGACAGACTCGGAGTGAGGGATACACACCTCAGCAAACTCCTTCACGACTACGGGATAGCGTAAGCGGACAGGGACCCGTTAATCTGAAAAAAGACGGGTCCTTTTTTTGTTCACGATCAACCTAATCGCTACAGATTCCTCTGAAAAATCATAAGATCAGCCGGCAGAGATTTTTCCCCAACAGTAGGCCGATTCCTCATTTTTCCTCTCCTCCGTCTTTCCTCCCGGTTTCCTCTTATCCCAAATCATAAGTGACGGCGAAGGAGCGAGCGACGTCCGGGCCTGATAACTTGTTGTTTGAATTGGAATTAGCGCGATCCATGGTGTCTGGCATTGAATATGCACTCGAATAGGAAAAAACGGGAGCGTAATGAGTGCAAACCTGGAACGACGGGGAAGCGATCGGCCACCGGACCTCTTTCGCCCGAGACCGCTGAAGGACGCTGTTCACGAATTCAAGGTTGAGTTCATCCTTGGCGTTCTGAAGACGACAGGTGGCGTGCAGAAAGCAGCGGCCGAGATACTCGAAATTCAGCCAACGTACCTCAGCGACCACCG
>JAOUDE010000209.1 GCA_029859455.1 Ignavibacteria bacterium
ACTGATCGGCAGGGCCGAAGCGCTCAAGAGCAAACGGAACACCGTCTCCGCTGAGGTGGCACGGAAAAAGGCTGCCCGGGAGGATGCGGACCAGCTGATTGCCGATATGAAAGGTGTCTCGGAGGAGATCAGGAACGCAGACGGCGAGATCCGGGAGCTGGAAGAGAAGCTCCGCAATGTTCTCCTCCTCATTCCGAACATACCTCACTCCTCCGTTCCCGAAGGAGGGACCCCGGCGGATAATCAGGAGATTGCCGCACACGGCGATCCGCCCGACGTTGATTTTCCCCTTGTTCCCCATTGGGATCTGTTGGAGAAGACCGGCATCGTCGATTTTTCGCGCGGGACGAAAATAACCGGGGCAGGCTTTCCCGTCTTCCTGGGAAAAGGGGCCCGGCTCGAGCGGGCGCTGATCAATTTCTTTCTTGAGGAAGCGACAGCGGCCGGCTACAACGAAGTTTCTCCGCCGCTGATGGTGAACGAAGCGAGCGTCACCGGCACCGGCCAGCTTCCTGACAAGGAAGACCAGATGTATGTGGCGGAACGTGACGGTTTCTATCTGATTCCGACTGCAGAAGTGCCGGTCACGAATTTATACCGCGATGAAATTATTTCTGAATCTCTGCTCCCGCTGAAGCTTTCCGCATACACCCCCTGCTTCCGGAGGGAAGCCGGTTCATATGGAAAGGATGTTCGCGGCCTGAACCGTGTCCATCAGTTCGACAAGGTTGAGCTGGTTCAGCTTGCGCACCCGGAGCAATCATACGACGGACTGGAAGAAATGAGGGAGCACGCAGAATCGATTCTGCGGAAACTCGGTCTGCGGTACCGGGTACTGCTGATGTGTGCCGGTGATCTCGGGTTTACGCAGGCGAAGAAGTACGACCTCGAAGTATGGGCGCCGGCCCAGAAGAAGTGGCTCGAAGTCTCCAGCGTAAGCAATTTCGAATCGTATCAGGCCCGCCGCATGAACATCCGGTTCCGTCCGGCATCAAAAGGGAAACCGGAGATTGTCCACACGCTCAACGGGTCCGCACTCGCTCTTCCCCGGGTTGTCGCCGCCCTCATCGAACACTATCAGACGCCCGAGAGAAAAATCGTTATTCCGAAGGTCCTTCATTCCTATACGGGGTTCGAACTCATTGGGTAGAACGCGGAAAGAGGGGACCCGGATGAAGAGCTTCGGTACCGCGAGCCGCGAGGGGCATGATGCCGGCCCGTTCTATGCACGACGGCTGTATGCCCGCAACGGTGCGGACGACAAGGGAGCATATCTCGAGAACCCGCTTCCGCCGGATGTCGGGAACTCTGTCCTCTGTGCCGACAGCCGGCAGCTCTCCCGGCTTCCTGATTCCTGCCTCCACCTCATCATTACGTCTCCCCCCTACAATGTCGGCAAAGAATATGATGAAGATCTCTCGCTGAGAGAGTACGTCGATCTCCTCCATGATGTGTTCCGTGAATGTCTCAGGGTTCTCGTGCCCGGCGGAAGGATCTGTATCAACGTGGCGAATCTCGGGAGGAAGCCCTACGTGCCGCTTCACTCCTATGTGATTGCTGAAATGGACAGACTTGGATTCCTCATGAGGGGGGAGATCATCTGGGACAAGTCAGCCAGTGCGGGGAGTTCAACCGCATGGGGAAGCTGGAAATCAGCCGCGAATCCGACGCTGCGCGATGTGCATGAGTATGTGCTGGTGTTCAGCAAAGGGTCATATCAGAGGGAAAAGGAAGCGAGAACGAATACGATCAGCCGTGAAGAGTTTCTCGGGTTCACCAAAAGCATCTGGTCGTTTGGAGCAGAATCCGCGCGGAGGGTGAAACACCCGGCCCCGTTCCCTGTCGAACTCCCTTACAGACTGATCCAGCTTTACTCGTTCGCGGATGATGTGGTGTTCGATCCTTTCGGAGGAAGCGGAACCACCGCAATTGCCGCGCTGAGAGCGGGAAGACAGTTTGTTCTGTGCGACAGTTCGGAAGAATATGTCGCTGTTGCAGCGGAGCGGATTCGTCAGTTCATGACGACGGGAGTCGACGGCAAACCGAAGCGGGCCAGGAGGGGCAAATGAAGGCGCTGCTCAGCCTCGTCCCCTACCTCAAGCGATACAAGCGGACACTGATCTTCGGTTTTGTGACCGTGCTGATGAGCAATATCTTCACCGTCGTCCAGCCGTTTGTGATCGGCCGGGCAATCGATTCACTGGAGCAGGGGCTGGCGGCAGGGGAGATGGACGAGAGTGCGCTCCTCGGATTTGCGGGGATGATCATTGGATTCTCTCTGATCGCCGGGATCTTCACGTATCTGACGCGCCAGACGATCATTGTCGTCTCCCGGCATGTTGAGTATGACCTCCGGAACGATTATCTGTCCCATCTTCAGAAACTCCCGCTGCAGTTCTTCCAGGTAACGCCGACCGGCGATCTGATGGCGCACGCGACCAATGATATCAGCGCGGTCCGGTCGACTCTCGGACCCGGGATCATGTATCCCGCCGATACATTCATCACCTTTACCATGGTCCTTGCAATCATGCTGTCGACCGACTGGCAGCTGACGTTGCTTGCGCTGGTTCCCCTTCCATTCGTTTCATATGCTGTGTACCGCCTCGGGAAGATCGTTCACAAGAAGTTCAGGGAACGGCAGGAGCAATACAGTCTGCTTACCACCAAGGCTCAGGAGAATCTTTCCGGGATTCGCGTGGTGCGGGCATACGTCCGCGAGAAATTCGAGACGGTCGCGTTCCGTGCCATGAGCCATGACTACCTCCTGAAGAACCTCTACCTCGCGCGGGTGCAGTCGATCATGTGGCCGGCGATGTACCTGCTGGTCGGGTTTTCGATGATCATCACGCTGTATGTCGGAGGGCTGCGTGTGATCGACGGTGCATTGACGGTGGGGACGCTGACCGCTTTCTTCGGCTATCTGTTGATGCTGATCTGGCCGATGGTCGCGTTTGGATGGGTGATCAATATTCTGCAGCAGGGGTCGGCATCGATGGAACGGCTTTTGAGGATCATTGAAACCGCGCCGTCAATCCAGGATTCGGGGCGGACAGATTCAGGTCTTGCGGAGATCCGCGGGAGCATCGAGTTCCGGGATGTACATTTCCGCCATGAGGGTGCAGATGCGGACACCCTCGCAGGCATCAACCTGACCGTTCCCCGGGGATCGACGCTCGCGATCGTCGGCTATACCGGCGCAGGCAAAACGACGCTGGTGAACCTGATTCCGCGCCTGTACGAGGCGACCGGCGGCGAGGTACTGATCGACGGAAGAGATATCCGGACCGTCCCGATCGACCTGCTCCGCTCGCGTGTCGGCTATGTCCCGCAGGAAACATTTCTTTTCTCCGACACGATCGCTGCGAATATCGGCTATGGTGTCGACGAGCCCGGGGAACAGGGAATCCGGGAAGCGGCGGAGATTTCACAGATCCTGAACGATGTCACCGAGTTTCCGAAAGAGTTCGAAACGATGGTCGGCGAACGGGGGATCACATTGTCGGGAGGACAGAAACAGCGGACCAGCATTGCACGTGCAGTCATGCGCAAGCCGGCGATCCTGATCCTCGACGACGCCCTTTCCGCGGTCGACACGTATACTGAAGAGGAAATCCTGAAAAGGCTTCGCACCGTAATGAAGGAACGAACCAGCATTATCATCAGCCACCGGATTTCGACGGTTAAGGATGCGGATCAGATCATCGTCTTGAATGATGGAAGGATCGTGGAGCAGGGAACACATCAGCAGCTCCTGGAAACCGACGGCATCTATGCCGAACTGAACAGAAAGCAGCTTCTGGAAAAAGAACTGGAACAGCTCTGAGCGGATGAACCAGGAAGAAGAAATACTCGGCAAAGCATACGACGCCCGGCTGATGAAACGGCTGTTGACGCATCTCAGGCCGTACCGCTGGCACGTGGCCCTTGCCGTGTTCCTCAGCATCCTCGTCTCCGGCATGGAGGCGCTCCGGCCGTTCTTCACGCAGATCGCCGTTGATGAGGATATTGCGAACCAGGACCCGGAAGGACTTCTGAACACCACACTCCTCTTTCTGGGGCTGATGGTGGTCCGCGGAGTCGTGCAGTACCTCAACACGTACCTGACACAATGGATCGGTCAGCAGACCATCCTCGACCTCCGGATGGAAGTATTCGAACATCTCCAGCGGCTGGGGATCAGGTTCTTTGACCGGAATCCGATCGGGCGGCTGATTACCAGGGTGACGAACGATATCGAGGTGCTGAACGAGATGTTCTCCTCCGGCATCGTCATGGTATTCAGCGACGTGTTCACGATCATCGGTATCCTCTATTTCATGTTCACCATGAACTGGGAGCTTGCGCTTATTTCTCTGAGCGTCCTCCCGTTTCTGTTCTACGGCACATTTCTCTTCCGCAAGAAGGCGCGGGAGTCATACCGCGAGGTACGGCTTCAGATCGCGCGGATCAACACATTCATGCAGGAACATATCACCGGTATGACGGTTGACCAGGTGTTCAACAGGGAGAAGAAATCGTTTCAGAAATTCGATGCCATCAATACCGCCCACAGGGATGCCAACGTCCGATCGATCTTCTATTACGCACTGTTCTATCCCGGCGTTGAACTCGTCGGCGCGATCGCGATAGGGCTGATCATCTGGTATGCAGGAGTGGACGCCATTGCGGGAGGGATTACGGTCGGTACCGTGATGGCATTTCTGCAGTTCAACGAGATGTTCTGGAGGCCGATCCGGGACCTTTCGGAGAAGTACAACATCATGCAGACCGCTATGGCCTCATCCGAGCGTGTCTTCAAACTGCTCGATGACGGTACATTCGTTCCGGATCCGCCGGAGCCGTTACAGCTGACCGACCCGCGGGGAGAAATCGAATTCCGGAATGTCTGGTTCTCGTATAACCCCTCCGAGAAAAGAGAAGAGACGGAATGGGTGCTGAAGGATGTTTCGTTCCGGATCAAGGCGGGAGAAACCGCAGCGTTCGTCGGCCACACGGGTGCGGGGAAAACAACGATCATCAGCCTGCTGGCCCGCTTTTATGACATCCAGCGGGGAGAGATCCTGGTCGACGGAGTCGATATCAGGA
>JAOUDE010000210.1 GCA_029859455.1 Ignavibacteria bacterium
TCATCACACATACAGAGTTCTCGAGAAGCTCGGCGAAGGCTGCATGGGCGTCGTCTACAAAGCGCGCGACACCACACTTGATCGGATGTCGCGCATAGGAACCTGATCATGAACTGGGAAAGCGAACTGAAGGATCGGTAGTTTCCGGGTTGGTCAATGGTCCGATGATTCGATGGTGCAATGATTCAATCTGATATTGAAAGGATTCCGGCCTTATGTCTGTTAACCTGACTACCATCAAGGATGGCATCGGCGTTCTGGAGATCAGCGGCCCTTTGCTCGGCGGGGATGAGATCGATGCGTTTCGGAGCGGGGTCCACAGGGCAATAGCGCAGAACCTGTCGAAACTGGTCATCGATGTTACGGAGATCACGTTCATCAACAGCGCGGCTGTCGGGGTCCTGGTGTCCGCGCTCATTTCCTACTCACGGCGTGGATGGCAGATCCGCCTCGCCGGCGTCAATAAAGCGGTGTATACCATCCTCAAGGTTACCAAGCTCAACCTTGCTCTCCAGTCGCACGATACACGCGAAGAGGCGGTTAACAGCTTTGTCTGATATCGAATCGTTCCGTTTCCGGCGATGGACCGGAGTCTTCGTTGTATTACTCTTCCTCCGGCTGCTGACAGGAGACGGCCGGGCCGGTGAAGTCACCGTCAGCACTGCGTCGGAACTGGTCGCTCTTTTTGTCCAGCCGGTTGACAGTCTCACCGTGTTGCTCCAACCCGGAACCTATGAGCTGGAACCCTCAGCGATTATCGATTCCACATGCGGCAATTGTGAAGATCCCGCCGTCATGGTACAGGCGACAGCCGGTCTCCACCTCAGAGGCGGTTTCATTCACCTCAGGGGTCCGGACGACAGGTCAGCCGTGATCCGGACGAATGCCGGTTACGGGCTGTTCGTGGATCGCTGCTCTTCGGGGATCATTGAGAACCTGACCATCACCGGAGGCGTGCGCGACACAAGCGGCCAGGCCACCGATGCTGCTATTGTTGTGAAGCGTTCCGCTGTTGTGATCAGAGGGAACAGAATTGTTGACAATATCGGAGATCCCGACATTGTCTCCCGCGTGGTTGTCGGGATCATGGGGATTTGCGGGCGTGAGAATTCGGACCTTCAGATTTCAGGGAATGAGATCATCCGGAACTCATGGGACGGGATCGCCCTGTTCCGGGATGCCAAAGCGATGATCGGAGGGAATGTAGTGGATGGCGTCGACAAGGCCCGCGGTGCAACCATTGGCGGCGGAAGAGGGGTTGGGATCGGGGTGACCTGGAATGCGAAAGCGGACATCCGGGGAAACCTTGTCAAACGGTATTGGAAGGGAATCGGGCTCTTTGTGGATGCATATGGTGTCGTTGAGCACAACATCGTGGAGAATATTATTACATGGGGAATCTCTGTGTGGGATGCCGGCAAGGGAGCTCCGACAGGCTTCGTTCGAAGAAACATCATCTACTATACGGGTGCATGCGGAGCGTCGATCACACGGTCAGTGGAAGGAGCGAACCCGGGCGAGTTTGTAGATAATATCATTGTTGAGAGCGGTCAGGACGTGAAGTATGATTCTCCGGACTACTACTGCGAGCAGTGTGCGCTCGCCCTCCATTCCTTCCCTGCCTGGTTCAGGATCGAGGGGAACATGTTTCACAACAACCGGCGTGCTTCCTCCGACCTGCCCGACCGCGACATGGATCCGGCGCAATTCAGCGGTTTGATATCAGCATACTGCCATTCTCTGACCGAACATCCGGTGCTTCAGCGGGCGGACTTTGTCCGTGATTTTTGTTTTCCACGATAGATCGAGGAGTTTATGGAATATCATCAGATGGCAACGGCGGAAGCATTTGCCGCTGATCTTTCGATGCCTGTTTTCCTGGTCGACCGCAATGGCGATCTTCTCTACTATAATTCAGAGGCCGGACAGGTTCTTGGCCGGGAGTTTGACGAGACCGGCGGAATGCCCGCAGCTGTGTGGGGGCGCATTTTCAACCCGACAGCGGAAGACGGAACCCCGCTTGCTCCCGAGGCTCTTCCCCTCATGATCGCGTTGTCAGAAGGAAAACCGGCCACCGGGAGCATTTGGATCAGCGGAATCGACAACGAGCGCCGGCATATTGTGATAGCGGCGTTTCCTATCCGCGATGACTCCGGGAAGGTGCGCGGCGCGATGGCGGTGTTTTGGGAGAAGGATTAACAATTGAATCAAAGTATCATCGAATCATTGTTTCATTGGATAAACCCGTCGACGATTTGTTCGATGGCCAATGATCCAATGATCCAATGGTGCAATGAGTCTATGATCGGTCAGACCATGGTCAGCTCGAAGAACCAGGTCGCGGTGATGGATTTCGGACTGGCGAAGCTGAAGGGGTCGTTCAAACTCGGTCGGCACTCTCGCCTACATGGCTCCGGAGCAGATCCAGGGAGGTGAGGTCGATGCCCGGTCCGATATCTTCTCGTTCGGCGTGGTGCTGTACGAAATGCTGACCGGTCAGCGTCCGTTCAGAGTGATCCAAGGGTTGGAGCTATTATGGATGAATGGGGGTTCAATGACCAATGATCCGGTGAAGTGATGACAGGGACAACAATACTGCACTATGAGATTACCGAGAAGTTGGGCGAGGGCGGAATGGGTGTCGTTTACAAAGCCCATGATGCGAACCTTGACCGCGATGTGGCGCTGAAGTTTCTCCCCCCGCATGTCTCGGCTTCCGGAGAGGAAAAGGCGCGTTTCATTCAGGAAGCGAAGGCCGCTTCCGCGATGAACCATCCGAATGTCTGTACTATCCATGACATCAAGGAGCATGAGGACCGGTTGTTCATTGTCATGGAGTATGTCCAGGGACAGACTCTACGACAGAAGATCGATTCAAGGCTCCTGAATCAGAAGACCGCCATCGAGATCGGAGTCCAGATTGCCGATGGTCTCGCGGCCGCCCATGAGAAGGGAATCGTCCACCGGGATATCAAACCGGAGAACATCATGGTCCGGAAGGACGGGATCGCACAGATCATGGATTTCGGTCTGGCAAAGTTGAGGGGCGTCACGCGGCTCACCAGGGAAGGGAGTACAGTCGGAACTGCGGGTTATATGTCGCCCGAACAGGTTCAGGGTCAGGAGGCTGACCATCGTTCAGACATTTTTTCCCTCGGCGTGCTTCTCTATGAAATGTTTGCCGGAGAGCTTCCGTTCAAGGGTGTCCATGAAACCGCGTTGATGTACGAGATCGTCAATGTGGATGCAGTGCCGATGTCTTCCGTCAAACCGGATATTGAAGCATCACTCGATGCGATCATCCTGGAATGCCTGGCGAAGGAACCGGATGAGCGGTATCAGTCGGCCAAGGAGATTTCCAAGGAGCTGAAACGGGTCAAACGGGAATCCGGTCGCCAGCGGGCCAGCCAAATCAGCGCTGTCAGACCACTCCCTCCGAAGCTGGTGCAGGAGGTGCACGGAGGTGCGGGCTCCACCAGGTCAGTCGCACCATGGATTGCAGCCGCCCTTGCCGCACTCCTCGGCGTGCTCCTCGGTATTGCGGTTGTTCTGTTGCTGACGGAAGAAGAAGATCCGGCCCAGATCATTCAGTTTCAGGTGCACCCTTCGGAGAACGTGACCATCGGCCAGATAGCGATCTCTCCCGACGGAGAGCATCTTGTCTATGTTGGCGCAAGCCAGGGCCGGCAGCGTCTCTGGCTGAGACCATTGAAATCGGTAACATCGAGGCCAATCAGCGGGACGGAGGGGGCTGAGGCCCCCTTCTGGTCCTGGGACGGGCGGCAGATCGGGTTCTTTGCCGGAGGGAAACTGAAGAGGGTGGACCTCGCCGGGAGTACGCCGATTTCGATCTGTGATGCTCCGAACGGCAGGGGCGGGAGCTGGAACGAGGAGGGGCTGATTATCTTTGCGCCGAACCAGGGAGGCACACTGTTCCTTGTTCCGGGTAACGGTGGGACACCGCGCCAGATAACCCATCTTGATACCCTTCACAGTGAAGTGGAGCATATCTGGCCGTTCTTCCTGCCTGACGGCAAGCATTTTGTTGCCCTGAACAGGGAAGTGAGGGATGCCGAAGGGGACATCTTCCTCGGATCGATCGACGATGGGAAACGAACGCCTGTTCTGAAGTCGGTCGCGAATGCCATGTACATACCTTCCGGCTTTCTTCTGTTTATCAAAGAGCAGGCGCTGGTTGCGCAGCGCTTTGATGCTGATAAAGGCGTAGTCACTGGAGATCCGTTCCGGGTGGTGGAGAACGTAGGACATATTCCGCTCTACGGAGTAGGATCGTTTTCCGTGTCGCGCAATGGAATCCTGGTAACAGGCGGAGGCCGGTCTGTCGACCGGACGCTGGCCTGGTTCGACCGGAGCGGGCATGAGCTGGGGCTCCAGGGATCCCCCGGCAATTATTTCGACATCGCGCTCTCGCCGGATGAGAAACGTGCGGCGGTCCAGCTTTGGGATCTGCTTGGCGGAAACTCCGATATCTGGGTGCTGGAGGTTGAGCGCGGATTGACTACGCGGTTCACGTTTGAGACATCTGTCGAGGATGACCCTGTCTGGTCTCCTGACGGGAAATGGCTGGCGTTTTCTTCATCGCGCGGGGAGTTTCCGTCTCCCTACCGAAAGCTCGCCTCCGGGACCGGCGCGGTCGAAGCACTTCCGACTTCCGGCGTATCTGAGTTTCCTTCCGACTGGTCTCCTGACGGAAGATTTCTGGCTGTCACGAGACAGGACCCGGTCACGAAATTCGACATCTGGGTCGCCCCCCTGACAGGTGGCGGTGCACCGTTTCCACTTGTACAGACGGAGTTTGACGAATGGCTCGCGAAATTTTCGCCGGACGGGAAATGGCTGGCGTATGCGTCGAATGAATCGGGACGGTTTGAAGTGTATGTCAGAAGTTTCTCCGGGACGGCCGATCAGTCGGCAGCCGGTGAACGCTCAGGGAAATGGCAGGTCTCGAGCAACGGCGGCGCCCAGCCTCGGTGGCGGAAGGACGGGAAGGAGTTGTTCTATGTCGATGCTGCCAGGATACTGACAGCGGTTCCGGTCTACGGCGAAGATGCCATCCGGTTCGGGGC